>CAKQHO010000015.1 GCA_934234185.1 uncultured Psychrobacillus sp.
ATGGTGAAAGTCATTGAAATCGATAATCAAGGCCGTGTAAACCTTTCACGCAAAGTAGTTCTAAAAGAAGAAAAAGAACGTGCTGAGCAAAAGGAAAACGACTAAAAACTAATCTCCAAAAATTGTCCACAGTGTAAAGCTGCGGGCAATTTTTTTTGTTATTAGTTAAGAAAGGAGATACTTCTAAAACATATGGCCAGCTCAAGCACTTTGTCCTTGAGGTCAAGTGGGTGCCGGCTGGGGAGCTGCCTCCTCGCCGCCCCTCATTTGCTTGTCGGGGCAGAGATAGGCGCTTATGCATTTCTTTATGGTCCAGCGTAAGCGCCTTGCCCCTCGAGGGCCAACAGGATGTTGGTCAGGAAAACGTTGTCACATGATGTGACGGTCTTAGTTTTCTTCCGTGCTTATGTCCCCCATTTGCTTGTCGGGGCAGAGATAGGCGCTTATGCATTTCTTTATTCCCAAGATTCTTCTATAGTAGAGCCATTTTAGTTTATAAAAAGTTTAAATAGAGCTAAGTTGTGCTATTATGTAAAGATATGAATAGGTTAGATAGAGGTGTTAGATTGATAGAGAAAATTACATGTAAAAATGGGCTAAGAATAGTTCATGAAACAATCCCGCATATTCGATCAGTGGCGGTAGGAATTTGGGTACAGGCGGGATCTCGGTTTGAATTGCCGGAGGAAAATGGTCTTACTCACTTCATTGAGCATATGCTGTTTAAGGGCACGGACAATCGGACGGCCAAGCAAATTGCAGAAGAGTTTGACCGAGTTGGAGGGAATATTAACGCTTTTACCTCCAAGGAAAATACTTGTTATTATGTAAAGGTGCTGGATCATCACGCAAAGTATGCAGTAGAGATTTTAGCAGATATGTTTTTCCATTCGCAATTTGATTCAACTGAAATGGAGAAGGAAAAGCAGGTAGTCCTAGAAGAAATTAAAATGGTGGAGGATACACCAGACGATATAGTGCACGAATATCTGTGGCAGGAAATGTATAAGGGAGATCCACTTGGATTACCAATACTGGGTACAGAGGAAACGTTAAATACATTTACCAAGGAGTCCATTCTAGCTTATATGGATAAGCATTATACCCCTGAAAATGTTGTAATTTCTGTGGCGGGAAATATTCCAGATGGACTTCTCGACTATATAGAGGAGCTATTTGGCAGTTTTACAAAAGAAACGAACGGAACCCAGTCATTGACGACTCCAGCTATCAGTCCGATTTATACGGAAAACGTAAGGGATACGGAGCAAGCTCATATTTGCTTAGCTTACCCAGGGATTGGAGTAAAAGCTGATAATATATATAGCCTTGTAGTGCTGAATAGTATTCTAGGCGGCAGTATGTCCTCTAGATTATTCCAGGAAATACGAGAGGATAAAGGATTGGCTTATTCCATCTATTCCTACCACTCCTCATATGAGGATACAGGTGCGTTAGTTATATACGGTGCAACGTCCAGCAACCAGCTGGAGGAATTACAGCAATGTATTGACCAATCCATACGTACGATTGTGGAAAACGGCTTTACAGCAGTCGAGGTAGCTAACGCGAAGGAGCAGCTTAAGGGTAACCTATTATTGGGTCTAGAGAGCTCTAGCTCCAGAATGAGTAGAAATGGAAAAAATGAACTTCTTTTTGGCAAGCATCGAACGTTGGATGAGGTAAGTGACACAATTGATGAAGTAACGTTAGAGTCCGTGATGGATCTTGCACGAGATATATTTCAGCACAAGCCTGCAATTTCCGTTATATTACCAAAGAGTCAAGAGGAATCATAATGGGATAGACCATAAGCATATCCCGAGCTAACACTACCAGGTATATTATGGTCTGTTAGATTGAAAAGTTAATCGATAATATTAAACGACCTCTGCATGTTGCGCAGAGGTCGTTTATATTATGCTAGTAACTATTACAGTTATTTTTGCTCCTGTCTATAAAGACAGGAAATAGGGTACGTAAAAGGTAGTATTTCACTTTTTTAATTCACTTTGTGTTCGAAAATGGCATATACATAAGTAGAGATATTGAAGGAGGGAATAGATTGTTACTAACTGAGCTTGCGGAAAAAGAACTGATTAAAGTAAAGGACGGCTCTAGGTATGGAAAGATGGCGGATACTGAATTGCTATTTGATCCAACCACCGGAAAGATTGAGGGATTTGAGGTGTTTCAAAAGGCACCTACATTTTTTCAAACTAATAAAACGGGGCGCAGAAAAGAATTTATTGCTTGGGAAGAAATAATTCTAATCGGTAAAGATCGAATCCTATTTAACGAGACAGATTCTGTAGGCGAATCCGGTGTCTATATATGAGCCATAAGCTAGCCATTATAGGTACCGATGCACGCCTTGTTTATTTTCAGAAAGCAGTGGAGGACAAATTAGATGCTCGGCTATACCCAACCATGACCTGGTCACAGGAGCTTCAGGAGCAGCTAGATCAATTTCAGCCAGACATTATATTTTTGCCAATTCAGCCGATGACTACAGAGATTCCTATATTATTTCCAGCATCATGTAACCTCCTTTTTGTCGGGAAGAAATATGAGGCAATCGACAAGGAAATTAGCAGTGGAGATCGCCAGGTAAATTATTACCTGGAGGACGAGGAATGGATATGGGATAATGCCAATTTAACTGCAGAAGGATTTATCAATTACTTTTATAAAATCGAGCAACAGGCTGTCTATAATAAAGAGTTTATCATCACTGGGTATGGGAGAGTTGGAAAAAGATTAGCTTTTGCGCTCCATCATTTAGGTGCAAAAGTAATTATTTCAGTACGCTCCGAGCACCAGCTCTTTGAAGCGAAAAGCTATGGCTATCAGTATGAAACGCTTGATCATTTGCTGGATAAGGATGAGAAGGATCATTATTATTTACTAAACACGATTCCATCTAAGTGGCTCTCCCCTAGTGATGCACTAAGCTTCAAAAGGGTATATGACCTAGCATCTAACCCTGGCTGTCTTACAAATACAGAGGAACTCCCTCCTAACTATCATCTCTCTACAAGTCTACCAGGTATGTATTTTCCAGAAGATGCAGGGCAGTTAATTGCCAGAGCTGTTTTGAAGCATCTGGCTCTCTAGAGGAGGAAAAATCGTGTTAGATGGTCTTCGTATTGGTCTTGGAATCACCGCTTCTCATTGCACGTATGAGGAAGTGATTCCAATGATCAAGCAATTTACAGATGTGGGTGCTACAGTAGTGCCTATCATCACGTATTCTGTTTTAACCGCTGCAACAAGATTTGGTTCAGGAGAAGAGTGGGTGGAAAAGATAGAAGCGGCAAGTGGCAGTAAGGTAGTTTCTTCTATAGTGGAAGCAGAGCCATTTGGTCCTTCGAATCCATTAGATTGTATGGTAATAGCACCGATGACTGGAAATTCTATTAGTAAGCTCGCAAATGCTCAAACTGATTCACCAGTGTTAATGGCAGCTAAAGCCACACTTCGTAACGGAAAGCCAGTGGTAATTGGAATTTCTACAAATGATGCGCTTGGTTTAAATGGAATGAACATTATGAAGCTTCTATCCACTAAAAATATTTACTTTATCCCCTTCGGTCAAGACAATCCACACAACAAGCCTAACTCACTAATCTCAGATTTCTCTCAAATACGTGCCACAGTTGAACAAGCAATTCAATACAAGCAAATTCAACCACTATTAATAAGCTATGAGTCATAAATATTAAAAATAGTGAATTTTCATGTAAATTATGTTACAATATCGCCATTATTGTTTTATTTAGAGAGAGGAGAACTGTAGTATGTCCCAGAAATTCACAACTGCCATAGTTGGAGCTACAGGTGCTGTTGGCCAGAAAATTATAGAAAAATTAGTAGAAAGAAAGTTTCCTATTAAGGATTTAAAGCTATTAGCTTCTAGAAACTCAGCTGGTAAACAAATAGAAGTAGCTGGGATGATATATACGATAGAGGAAGCAGTTCCTGAGGCTTTTGAGGGCGTAGATATTGCATTTTTCTCGGCAGGCGGTGCTATTTCCAAAGCATTGGCTAAGGAAGCAAGCAGCAGAGGGGCTGTTGTAATAGATAATACCAGTGCTTTCCGGATGGAGTCAGATGTTCCGTTAGTAGTGCCAGAGGTAAACAAACATGCCTTGCATGAGCATACAGGAATTATTGCGAATCCAAACTGCTCTACCATTCAGATGGTTTGTGCGTTAGAGCCAATCCGACAATCGTTTGGACTAAAGAAAGTAATTGTCTCCACATATCAGGCAGTATCTGGTGCAGGAGCAGCTGCCATTCATGAGCTGACATCTCAAAGTGAGAAAATAATAGAAAAAAAACCGGACCCAAGCATACTACCAGTAAAAAGTGCGGAAAAACATTATCCTATTGCAGGAAATGTAATCCCACAGATTGACGTATTTACAGAGGATGGGTTTACCTATGAAGAGCATAAAATGATGAATGAAACAAAAAAAATTATGTCTCTTCCAACACTTGAAATAGCTGCAACATGTGTAAGGGTACCAGTAATCACTGGACACTCTGAATCTGTTTATATAGAAGTAGAAAAAGAAAATGTAACCGTAGAAGAGGTAAAGCAGCTTCTTTCTGCTTCACCAGGTATCACTATACAGGATTCTCCTGCTCAGCAGGAATACCCAATGCCATATTTCGCAGAGGACAAAGATGATGTGTTTGTAGGACGCATTAGAAAGGATCCATCCAATGATTTAGGCTTTCATCTGTGGATTGTTTCAGACAATCTACTGAAGGGAGCGGCGCTTAATTCCATTCAAATAGCGGAGGCGCTTATCGAGGAAGGGATCATAAAAGAGGTGTAAATGATGAATATCGGAAAAATTTCCACGGCTATGGTAACTCCCTTTTCTTCCAATGGTTCCATAGATTTAGAGGCAACAGAAAAACTAATTGAGCACTTATTAAATACAGGGTCTGACTCTTTAGTAGTGAGTGGAACAACAGGAGAATCACCAACCTTAACAACCGACGAAAAGCTGCAGCTCATAAAATTTGTGGTGGAAAAGGTAGAGAAGAGGGTACCGGTCATTGCAGGGACAGGAAGCAATAATACTGCTGCTACGATTGAGCTTTCAAAAAAGGCAGAAGCTCTCGGGGTAGATGCACTAATGATCGTAACTCCGTACTATAACAAGCCAAATCAGCGTGGGATGATTGCTCATTTTACGGCTATTGCAGAGGCTACCACCTTACCAATTATCGTCTATAATATCCCTGGTAGATCAGTAGTCAATCTAGAAGCAGATTCAATGATTGAGTTAAGTAACATTCCTTCCATTCAAATTGCGAAGGAAGCAAGTGGAAACTTAGATCAAATGGCAAAAATTCTAGCCGAAACAAGCGATGACTTCCTCGTCTACAGTGGAGATGATGGATTGACTCTTCCTCTTTTAGCTATAGGGGGTGCGGGAGTTATCTCCGTAGCATCTCATATTATTGGAGAGGATATGCAGAAGATGATTCAGGCCTTTGAAGTAGGAGAGCATCGCAAGGCAGCTAGAATTCATCAACAAATTCTCCCGGTTATCAAAGCATTATTTTCACACCCGAACCCGGTAGTTGTGAAATATGCTTTATCTAAAATTGGAGTGGAGACTGGAACGCTGAGACTTCCCTTGGTAGAAATGACGAACAAAGAAAAAGATGAATTCGATTCAGTTTGGGAGCAATATATACAAGCAAAATAACAAGGTGTATATAGCGGATAGAATATAGCCTAAGTCGTCACCCTCGACTAGGCTATATTCTTTTTCTCCATTAGAGAATTCGTTTCTTCAACTTATTTTATTTGTATGAATCGTAGACGTCCGATATAATGAAAATTAGTGGATGTTGGTCGGGTTAACAATTAGGAGGAAAACAATTGGTTAAAGTAAATAATGAAACAATTCGTATTATCCCACTCGGTGGAGTAGGAGAAATCGGAAAAGCAATGTATGTAATCGAAATAGATGATGAAATCTTCGTAGTCGATAGTGGATTAATGTTCCCAGAAAACGAAATGCTGGGTATTGATATCGTGATTCCTGAAGTAACGTATCTAGAGGAAAACAAGGACAGAGTAAAAGGAATCTTTTTAACACATGGACATGAAGATGCCATCGGATCTATTGCATATCTTTTGCAAAAAATTCAAGCACCTGTATATGGTTCAAAGCTTACGATTGCTTTAGCTAAAACTCATCTAAAAGCTTTACCGACTAAACAATCGGTTAAGTACTTTGAAGTGACGAATAAAAGCAGAATGAATTTCAAAAACACATATGTGACATTCTTCCATACAACACATAGTATTCCAGATTCACTAGGAATCGTGTTCCATACATCAGAGGGAGCAATTGTTCATACTGGTGAATTCAAATTTGATCAGTCTGCTAAAGGGAAATACCGTCCGGATATTGCAAAAATTGCTGGTCTAGGCGAAGAGGGTGTATTCATCCTACTATCAGATTCAACAGAAGCAGAAAGACCAGGTCATACAACCTCAGAAGCAGTTATCGAAAACCAGTTATCAGAAACATTCCACGCTGCTAAAGGACGTATCCTAGTATCTTTATATGCCTCCAACTTCGTTCGTATTCAGCAAGTGCTCGACAAAGCCGCTGAAACAGGGAAAAAAGTTGCGATAGTAGGGAAAAGTCTAGAAAATATCTTCGAAATCGGGTTAGATCTAGGTTACTTTACAGTTCAAGAGGATACCCTTATTTCCGTAAAGGAAATTGCAAAACATGAGGATCATGATATCGTCGTGATCGTATCTGGAAATCAAGGAGAGCCATTGGAAGCTCTTGAAAAAATGGTACGCAAGCATCACAAGGATATTCGGATTAAAGATACAGATACGGTCTTAATTACCTTTACTCCTTCTCCAGGTATGGAGGTCGGCATGTTCCAAACAATGAACCAGATTGCGAAGGCAGGAGCAAAAGTACTAACGTCTAGCAAAAATGTTCATGTTTCAGGGCACGGTAGTCAAGAGGATTTAAAAATGATGTTAAACCTGACAAAACCGAAATACTTCATCCCAATTCAAGGTGAGTATCGTATGCTAATCGCTCACTCCAAGTTAGCTCAAGATATAGGTATGTCTAAATCCGAGATATTCATCGCGGATAAGGGGGATATCGTAGAGTGGAAAAATGGAAAAATGAGAATGAGTGGACGAGTTCAAGCAGGTAATATCCTAATTGACGGTATAGGCATAGGAGACGTTGGAAATATCGTACTACGTGACCGCAAGCTATTATCTCAAGATGGAATCTTTATAGTGGTAGTAACTCTAAATAGAGCTCAGAAGAAGATTGCTTCAGGTCCAGAAATCCTATCACGTGGCTTTGTCTACGTAAGGGAATCCGAAGAGTTAATGGACGAGTCCTCTAAGCTAGTAAGAACCATCGTGGAAAAATATGTGAATAAAGAAACGTTCGAATGGACAAACATTAAACAAGAAATCCGCGATACATTAAATTCATACTTATTCCAACAAACCAAAAGACGTCCAATGATCATCCCGATTATTATGGAATATTGATAGTTAAATAAAAAGGATTTCCTTTCCAATAGTGGGAGGAAATCCTTTTTATTTGGAGAAGAAAGAGTAATGCGGTTCATTTGGAAGTAAGTAGGAAATACTTGCGATAATCGATTGTTTACTTGCATAGCTTGATTGGTTACTTGCTATTTTGAGGAGCTTACTTGCTCTTTTTGGCAGCATATCTGCACTAAGTGCTACTTTACTTGCTAGACGCCTCTATTTACTTTCGCACGAGCGATTTAGTTGCTTTCCAATATTTATAAAAGAAATTTTTGGAAAACAGGTTGATAGTTAGTTCTTTCCTCTATACTAAGGGGAAAGGGAACTTTTCTGGAACTTTTTCGAAAGCAACGAGTCACTGCTCCTAATGTATCATGACCTCGGCTTTCTATTTAGATAAAATAAAAAAAGGCAGTGATTCTTATATCACTGATCCGAATTATAAAAAAAGTAGGTGAAGCAAATGCCACAAAAGAAAAAAAAGAAACAAACTAAAAAGAAATCAAAAAAGACACTTCATCCGTTGATGTATGAGATATTAGGACTTCTTATTATAGTAATTGCAATTATCTCCTTCTTTGAATATGGTCTGGTGGGCAGAGCGTTTGCTTATGTAGGATACTTTCTATTTGGTAACTGGCATATTGCCGTTCCATTTTTACTCATTGTATATGCGCTTATTGTAATGATTAAACAAACATTTCCAAAATGGAATCATCGTTTTCTATTAGGCTGTGGATTTATACTAGGCAGCTTGCTGCTGTTTAGCCATCTCTCCTTATTTGAGCAGCTTTTTCAAGGGAAGGGCCTTGTCACAAATTCTGTTCTGCGTGAAAGCTATCGAGTACTAGTAGAAAGCGGTGGAATCACAAATAGGACAAGCTCACTTGGTGGTGGGATGATCGGTGCCATTCTGTTTGCAGCCTTCCATGTGTTATTCGATTCTGCAGGAACGAAGGTAATCAGCTGGTTTATGCTTTGTATCGGTGTTGTTTTATTAACCGGAAAGGCGTTAGTTCCCTATCTAGTGGACAATTATCCTCAATTAATAAACAGCGTTAAACAATTATTCCAACGTGAAAAACGTGTGAAACCTGAAAAAGCAGTAGTGGCAGAGTCTAGAAGAGCATCTAGACGCAATAAGAGAGAGGCTATTCAGGAAGAGGCTGTAACTGTTCAGGCTCCAGTAGTGGAAGCAGTAGAAGAGGAAGAGTCTGTTTCGCCAATTATTTCTGCCTTTACCGAAAGAATTTCGAAAAAGGAAGCAGAAGAGGAGCAAGCGGAGCCATTGAATATATCGATGGACACAGATGAATTGGAAAACGAAGACTATCAATTACCAAGCATCAGTTTGTTAGATTCCCCTGAGCATAACGATCAAAGCGGTGAGCTGAATGCAATACAAGCAAATGCGAAAAAACTCGAGCAAACCTTCCTGAGCTTTGGAGTTAAGGCAAAGGTTACTCAAGTGCATTTAGGACCCGCAGTGACCAAATATGAGGTACTACCAGACGTAGGTGTAAAGGTTAGTAGAATCGTAAGTTTACACGATGATCTAGCTTTGGCGCTTGCCGCAAGAGACATTCGTATTGAAGCACCTATCCCTGGGAAGTCAGCTGTTGGAATAGAGGTCCCTAACAAAGAGGTGGCAGTAGTTAGCTTAAGAGAGGTTTTGGAATCGAAGGAAAATAATAAGCCTAACCAAAAGCTCTTGATTGGATTCGGACGTGATGTGACTGGACAGGCGGTACTTGCAGAGCTGAACAAAATGCCCCATCTATTAGTTGCCGGTTCTACTGGTAGCGGGAAAAGTGTGTGTATTAACGGGATTATTACAAGTATTATGATGAGAGCAAAGCCGCATGAAGTGAAAATGATGATGATTGATCCGAAGATGGTGGAGTTAAATGTCTATAATGGGATTCCCCATTTACTTGCTCCAGTAGTGACAGATCCACGTAAAGCTTCCCAGGCATTGAAGAAAATTGTATCGGAAATGGAAAGAAGATATGATCTTTTTTCTCATACAGGTACTCGCAATATTCAAGGCTACAACGAGCATGTTGACAAATGGAATGAAGAGAATGAAGAAAAACATCCAAAGCTACCGTTTATTGTCGTAATTGTAGATGAGCTTGCTGATTTGATGATGGTTGCATCTAGTGACGTGGAGGATTCTATTACGAGGATTGCACAAATGGCCCGTGCTGCGGGAATTCACTTAATTATCGCGACACAAAGACCAAGTGTAGATGTTATTACTGGAATAATTAAAGCGAATATTCCATCCCGAATTGCGTTTGCGGTTTCTTCTTCTGTCGACTCTAGAACGATACTAGACATGGGTGGAGCGGAAAAACTACTGGGACGCGGGGATATGTTATTCCTACCAGCAGGAAGCTCTAAGCCTGTGCGTGTACAAGGTGCATATTTATCGGATGCAGAGGTAGAGCGAATTGTCGATTTTGTTGTAGAGCAGCAAAAGGCAAATTATCAGGAAGAAATGATTCCAGATGAGGTAGAGGAAACCCAAGGTAACGTAGATGTAGATGATTTATTCGATGATGCTGTTCAGCTAGTAACAGAAATGCAAACCGCTTCCGTTTCTTTGCTTCAACGAAGATTTAGAATCGGCTATTCAAGAGCGGCTAGAATTATTGATCAATTAGAATTGGCAGGAATTGTCGGTCCTTACGAAGGTAGTAAGCCAAGGCAAGTTCTTACATCTAAGCACGATTTAAACCAGGATACCTAAAATTACCTATCTTTTAAAATCAATTAGTATGACCTATTTAGCATATATTATGACGAAATGATTACATTCTCATAATAAATATGTGAAATAATTTAATATATTACGAAATAAAGTATTTATTTATAACATTAAAAATGATATAGTATGAACTGATTAGTAGGATAGTTTTACATCTGAGGTCTGACCTCTTCATAATGGTGGTGTTTTAAAATGACAATTAAATTAGACCATCGGCATTTATATCTCCAAGTGATTGATCGTATCAAACAAGATATCGAGAAGGGCATTTACAAAGAGAAGGAAAAACTTCCTTCTGAATTTGAACTTGCAAAGTCACTTGGGGTCAGCCGTGCGACGTTAAGAGAGGCTCTTCGTCTACTAGAGGAGGAAAATGTAATTGTTAGAAGACATGGTGTAGGTACCTTTGTGAATTCAAGGCCTGTATTTTCATCTGGAATCGAACAGCTTACAAGTGTTTCCTCTATGATTCGAAATGCTGGGATGGAGCCTGGGACAATCTATTTAAGCTCCATGCAAACAGTTGCAAGTGAGGATGATATCAAACGGTTTCATTGTGGAGAGGATGAAGATATTATCTCCATAGAGCGAGTTCGTACTGCTAATGGCGAACCAGTTGTTTACTGTGTTGATAAAGTTCCAAAAGAATACTTGCCGGAAGATTTCCTTAGTCGTGAGGAAGGATCTATATTTAGTGCATTAGAGGAATTAGGAAATATTCGAGTGTCACACGCTGTAGCATTCATCGATCCAGTGGGATACCATGATGTTGCTTCACCGACACTTAATTGTGAGCCAGAAACCTCGCTGCTAGTTTTAAAACAACTTCATTATGATGAGAAGGACCGAGTAGTACTATATTCGAAAAACTATTTTCGGGCTGACAAATTTAGCTTTCATGTAGTGCGCAAAAGAGTGTAGAAGCATTTCCTGCTATGAAGAAAAATTATGGGGGTTTTCAAGTTGACAAAACGCAAATATGGTTTAGGCTTATCACTTGTTTTAGCTGCAGGTACTATCCTAGGAGCTTGTGGGACTAGCGATGACGACAAGAAAAAAGAAGAAGGAACTGGCTCTGACAAAGAAGCAGTAGATTTCTCTTTAGCAATGGTAACGGACGTTGGTGGAGTAGATGACAAATCTTTCAACCAATTAGCTTGGGCAGGAATTAAAAGCTTTGGTGAAGAAAACGGCTTATCTCAAGGTGATGGCGGTTATGATTATCTTCAATCTCAATCTGACTCTGACTACATCAACAACATCAATAACCTAGTTCGTCGTAACTTTGACGTAGTTTACGGAATTGGTTTCTTAATGGAAGAACCAATTAAAACAATTGCTGAACAACAACCAGATGCTCAACTAGCAATCATCGACTCTATTGTAGATGCTCCAAACGTAGCATCTGTAATGTTCAAAGAGCACGAAGGTTCATTCCTAGCTGGTGTTGCAGCTGCTCTAATGTCTGAAACTGGTAAAGTTGGTTTTGTTGGCGGAATGGAAATTCCAGTAATCGAGCGCTTTGAAGCAGGATTCATAGAGGGTGTTAAAGCAGTAGATCCTTCTATTAAAGTTGATGTTCAATACACTGGTAAATTTGATGACGCTGCACTTGGTAAAACAACTGCAAACCGTATGTATTCTTCAGGAGTAGACATTATCTTCCACGCAGCTGGTGGTACTGGTAATGGTGTATTCGCAGAAGCAAAAGAACGTAAAACAAAAGATGCAAATGCAAACGTATGGGTAATCGGAGTTGACTCTGACCAATACGAAGAAGGTAAAGTTGGTGACACAAACATCACACTTACTTCTATGCAAAAACGTGTTGACGTAGCTGTACAAAACATTGCAAAAGATGCTATGGCTGGAAAATTCCCAGGTGGAACTACTGTAACATATGGTCTTAAAGAAGGTGGAGTTGTACTTGCTGATTCTCGCGGTGCTATCCCACAAGACATTTTAGATCAAATTGAAGAATATTCTAAGAAAATTGTGGATGGCGAAATCGTTGTTCCTGAAACTGTAGAATAATCATTTGTTTCTGTCATAAAGACCGATTTACTCGGTCTTTATGATATTTTAAATTAATAGAGGAAAGATTTTAAATATTTTTTCAGATTGCTTTCCATTCATTTTATAAGGTAATATTCATCTTGTGCTAAAGGACCATAACTAATTTACTAGTAATAGATTGTTAATCTCTTCTTTTAAACGGAAACATTCGTAAAATTTAATGTCTATCCTGTATTAATTTAGCTTGAGTAAAGTAAGGAGTGAAATCATTGGAATATGTAATAGAGATGCTTGGCGTTCGTAAGGAATTCGGATCCTTCGTTGCAAATGATAATATTAACCTGCAGTTGAAAAAGGGAGAAATCCATGCACTTCTAGGAGAAAATGGAGCAGGTAAATCTACTTTAATGAACGTCCTTTTTGGGCTATACCAGCCTGAAGCTGGAGAAATAAAAGTTAGAGGGAAATCAGTCCAAATTACCGATCCAAACGTAGCAAATGATTTAGGAATTGGAATGGTTCATCAGCATTTCATGCTTGTCGAAAAATTTACTGTTACTGAAAATATAATTTTAGGTAGTGAGCCTACAAAACTAGGTACGATCAATATTAAGGACTCTGCGAAAAAGATTGCACAGCTATCCGAAACTTATGGTCTGAATGTAGATCCATATGCAAAAATAGAGGATATTTCTGTAGGAATGCAGCAACGAGTAGAAATTTTGAAAACGCTTTATCGTGGTGCAGAAATACTAATCTTCGATGAGCCGACAGCTTCTTTAACTCCTCAAGAAATTAATGAGCTTATTCAAATTATGAAGCGCTTAATTAAAGAGGGTAAGTCGATTATATTAATTACACATAAGCTAAAAGAGATTATGGACGTTTCTGACCGAGTAACTGTCATTCGAAAAGGACAAGGAATCGGTACAGTCATTACGGCAGAAACCAACCCTAATGAGCTTGCTTCCTTAATGGTTGGCCGTCAGGTTGAATTTAAAACAGTAAAAGGTGAAGCGAATCCACAGGAAGAGTCACTAGTAGTGAAAGACTTGGTAGTAACAGACTTCCGAGGAATTGAGAAAGTAAAAGGCTTGAATCTCACAGTTCGTAAAGGTGAAATTTTGGGTATTGCTGGTATTGATGGAAATGGTCAAAGCGAATTAATCGAAGCAATTACTGGTCTTCGAAAAGTGAAGAGTGGACATGTCTTGATTAATGGACTAGATGTGACGAATAAGAAACCACGTAAAATCACCGAATCAGGGATTGGTCATATTCCACAGGACAGACATAAGCATGGACTTGTATTGGATTTTCCAATTGGTCATAATATTGCCCTACAAACTTACTATCAGCATCCTATTTCCAAAAATGGAATCATGAATTATGGAAAGATTTCAGAGCTTGCTCAAAAAATTATCAAAGACTACGATGTTCGTACGCAAGGGGAACATACCCCTGCTCGCGCACTTTCTGGTGGTAACCAGCAAAAAGCGATTATCGGCCGTGAAGTAATTCGTGATCCTGAATTACTAATTGCAGCATTGCCAACACGAGGGCTAGATGTTGGGGCAATCGAATTTATCCATCAGCGTCTAATCGAGCAGCGTGATAAAGGTAAAGCTGTATTACTACTATCCTTTGAACTAGATGAAGTAATGAACGTGTCAGATAGAATTGCAGTTATATATGATGGCCAAATTGTAGACACCTTATCTCCAAAAGAAACAACGGAGCAGGAATTAGGTCTATTAATGGCTGGTCAAACGAAAAGAGATAAGAAACAGGGGGAAATAACGAATGTCGAATAGATTGATCAATATACTTGTCCCTGTTATTTCCGTAATACTCGGTCTGCTTGTTGGAGCCGTAGTTATGTTAGTGAGTGGCTATGACCCTATCGCAGGGTATGCAGCTCTTTGGGAAGGTATTTTTGGAGACGCATATAGAATGGGTGAAACAGTTCGCCAAATCACTCCTTATATATTAGCTGGTCTTGCGGTGGCATTTGCCTTCCGTACGGGACTATTTAATATAGGGGTAGAGGGACAGTTAATCGTTGGTTGGTTTGCAGCAGCATATATAGGTATTGCATTTGATTTGCCTATGTATATTCACCTTCCGTTAGCAATTATTGCAGCTGCAGTAGCCGGGGGATTATGGGCTTTCATCCCTGGTCTTTTAAAGGCAAAATTGCAGGTCCACGAAGTAATCGTTACGATCATGATGAACTATATTGCATTGCATACAACGAATGCATTGATCAAGGTAGTATCAGATGGTGCGGAAAAAACGGAGAACATTCTTCCTTCTGCGTCATTAAAATCAGCATTCTTTGAAAGCATCACAGATTATTCCCGCCTTCACTACGGTATTTTCCTTGCATTAGCAATGGTGTTAGTGATGTGGTTTATCTTAGAGAAAACAACTCTAGGGTATGAATTAAAAGCAGTAGGCTTTAACAAGCATGCTTCTGAATACGCAGGTATGAATGTTCAAAAGAACATTATTCTTTCTATGGTTATTTCCGGTGCTTTTGCAGGTTTAGCTGGAGCAGCGGAAGCATTAGGTACCTTCCAATATGTCAGCACGAAGGGTGCTTTCACTGGTATCGGATTTGATGGTATCGCCGTAGCATTATTAGGTGCTAATACGCCGCTTGGAGTAATATTTGGTGCTACATTATTTGGTTCCCTTAAGTACGGTGCAACAAACATGCCAAATGCTGCAGGTGTTCCAATAGAAATCGTATCAATTGTCATTGGTATTATTATTTTCTTTGTGGCTTCTGGATATGTGATTCGCTACTTCCTTGAAAAGGCAAACAAGAAAAAGGAGGCGAAATAAGATGAGCTTTTTAGATGTCCTATATTTCATCGTACCAGCTGCCATTTTCTATGCTGCTCCTCTTGTCTTTACTGCAATAGGTGGGGTGTTCTCTGAACGTTCTGGTGTAGTAAACATTGGTCTAGAAGGACTAATGGTAATGGGTGCATTCATCGGTATTATTTTTAACCTAACATTTGTTGACACATTTGGAGGAGCAACGCCATTTGTCGCTTTAATCGCAGCGATGCTAGTTTCCGGCTTATTCTCCGTAATGCACGCAGTTGCCTCTATTTCCTTTAGAGCTGACCAAACCATTTCTGGGGTTGCGATCAATATGCTAGGGATAGCTATTGCTTTATTCTCTGTAAAAATGATTTATGGAAAGGGACAAACGGATTATATCCAAGAACGATTCATCCGTTTCGATATTCCTTACCTAGAGAAAATTCCGTTTCTAGGACCTATGCTCTTTAAGGACGTATATTGGACATCCATTTTAGCAATCGCGGTTGCTGTTATTGCTTGGTTTGTTATTTATAAAACTCCTTTTGGTCTACGTTTACGTGCAGTAGGAGAACATCCTATGGCTGCAGATACAATGGGTATTAATGTAACGAAGATGCGTTACACAGCTGTAATCCTATCTGGTATGCTTGCTGGTATTGGTGGGGCAGCATATTCACAAGCCATTTCAGCGGAATTCAGTCATACCACGATCAATGGCCAAGGATTCATGGCGCTAGCAGCAATGATTTTCGGTAAATGGCATCCACTAGGTGCACTCGGAGCTGCATTATTCTTTGGTTTTGCTCAAGCTCTAAGTATAGTCGGAGGAGAAATCCCGATTATTAATAGAGTACCAAGCTATGTTCTTTATATTCTGCCATATGCACTTACGATCCTTGCGGTTGCTGGATTTATTGGAAAAGCTTATGCTCCAAAGGCAAGTGGTATTCCATATATTAAAGGAAAACGTTAATCATTTTATAACCAATAGCTAAAAGGGACCGATTCATTGGTCCCTTTTTATTTGTATTGATATAATTAGAAGATGTATAGTGAAAAGGTATATGAGTAAGACTACGTAAAAAAGGGGGAAGATATATGTTCCAACAATTCGATTTAGAAGAAGGCGTAAAGCTTTATATTCGTCCTACTGACCAATTTAAAACCATCAATATTTCTTTCAAGTGGAAGCAATCATTAAAGGAGGAAACAGCTGCTGTACGAACTGTTCTTTCAAATGTATTGCAATATAGCAACGCAGCGTATCCTACCAATGCTGATTTCCGCAAAAAGCTAGACGACCTATATGGTGCCGTACTTTATTTTGATACAGCTAAGAAGGGTAGCCACCATATCTTTTCATTGAATGCAGAAACAGTCAATGACGCATATCTATCCAATGAAAAAGTGGTTGATGAAGTATTTAATTTATTACATACCGTAATTTTTAATCCTCTATTAGAGGATGGGAAGTTTGTACCTTCGATTGTAAAGCGTGAAAAAGAGCAAGTTATAGAAAGAATTCAATCGATGTATGATGACAAAACGAGATATGCTCAGCAGCGTTTACTTGAGAATATTCTCCCTAACCACGCAGCCTCTATCAGTGCAAATGGAACGGTAAAAGCAGTAGAAGCTGTCACAAATGAACAGCTCGTAGATATGCACCAAACACTTCTTACAGAGGATGCCTTATCCATTTATGTGGTTGGTGATGTGGATGTAGAGGAAATGAAAGCGAAAATCACCGAGCACTTCTCGTTTAAAGGAAGAAAAGGAAATCTTGAGCAAGTAACGGAAAGTCCGGAAAGCTCTACTCAGAAGGATTTCCTACAAGAAAAGCAAGAGATGAAGCAAGGAAAGCTGCACATTTCCTATCGCACACCAGTAACCTTCTATTCAGAGGAATTTCCAATCATGCAGCTGACAAACGGAATTTTAGGAGGCTTTGCTCATTCTAAAATTTTCATGAACGTGCGTGAAAAGGAAAGTATGGCATATTATGCATCTAGTAGCTTTTCTTCTCTGTATGGAAGAATTTTTGTGTTAGCTGGAATAGATGCAGCTTTACAGGAAAAAGCAGTAAAACTGATTGATGAACAGCTAAAAGCAATTCAGGACGGAGAAATATCTGATTTAGAAATAAACCAAACAAAATCCATGCTGAAAAACCAGCTGAAGGAAGCACTTGATTCACCAAGAGCTCAAATTGAGATATATGATCAATATAAAGAAATCGACGAGAATTTCTCTGTAGAGGGCTGGTCTGCAAAATGGTCAGACGTTTCAAAAGAACAGATTCAAGAAATGGCTTCGACAATCGAAAAGGAATTTGTGTATCTGTTATCAGGTAAGGAGGGGTCAGATAATGAATAAGACCTATTTTGAGCAACTAGAAGAAACCCTATACCATGAGGAGCTTCCAAATGGATTAAATGTATATATTCTACCTAAAAAGGGATTTTCCAAGACGTATGTGACCTTTACTACCAATTACGGCTCCATAGATCGAGAATTCGTTCCTCTTGGTAAAGAGGAGCCAGTGACAGTGCCTGATGGTATTGCCCATTTCTTAGAGCATAAAATGTTTGAAAAAGAAGAGGGAGATGTGTTTCAAAAGTTCAGTGAAAACGGGGCTTCTGCCAATGCATTCACTTCCTTTACAAGAACAGCTTATTTATTCTCATCGACTGATAAAATTTTAGAAAACACTAAAATACTTCTCGACTTTGTTCAAGAACCTTATTTCACAGAAAAGACAGTAGAAAAGGAAAAAGGAATTATTGGGCAAGAAATCACGATGTATGATGACCAGCCGGACTGGCGCTTATATTTTGGCGCGATTGAAAATATGTATAAGGAACACCCTGTCAGAATCGATATTGCGGGGACAATTGAATCGATTAGCGAAATTACTGCAGAGCATCTATACGAGTGCTATAACACCTTCTATCACCCATCCAATATGGTGCTATTTGTAGTTGGTTCAGTAGATCCTGAGCAAATGATGAAATTTGTGAAGGAAGATCAAGCTGCCAAGGATTTTAAGGAGCCTGAAGATATCAAGCGTTTTTACCCAGATGAGCAAAGCTCTGTTGCTACCCATGAAAAAACGTTGAATATGGATGTTCAAAAAGCAAAAATGATTTTTGGGGTAAAATCAAACAACGTGCAAATTTCCGGAACAGAAATGCTCGAGTACGAGTTAGCTATGCAGGTAGCGATTGAAATGATTTTCGGAAGAACATCGACCTTCTTCCAGGAGGTATATGAGGCAGGACTGATTGATGAGTCATATAGTGCCGACTTTCAAATGGAAAAGGGATATGGATTTACGATGATTGGGTCAGATACCTCTAACCCGGATGAGCTGGCGAAGAAAATTAAAGAGGAAATCGTGAAGCATACTTCTGAATGGACGTTTACAGAAGCAGACCTTAAAAGAATCTCTCGTCGGAAAATCGGCCATTTCCTAAGAGCGCTTAATTCAATTGAATATATTGCAAATCAATTTACTCGCTACTCCTTTAACCAAATGAACTTATTTGATGTAGTGCCTGCACTAGAGAAGCTGACATTGGAGCAAGTAAAAAATGCTTTTGAACCGTTTAAGGATGAACTGACACATACTATCTTTAAAATAGTTCCTTCTAAAGAAAATGAATAAGAAATTCGCCTTAGTAATGGGAGCCTCCGGTGAAATTGGATTAGCAATCAGTACTACGCTAGCAGAAGCTGGATGGTCTTTATATTTACATTACGCTAATAATGAGGAAAGAATTACGGAACTAATTTTCACGCTCCAAGAAACGTATCCTGAGCAGGAGTTCATTCCGGTGCAGGCAGACTTGCTGGACCCAGATTCGATTGAAAGAATGGCTACCTCGTTATACAGTGTACATTCTATTGTATTCGCACAGGGCCATAGCTTATATAAGAGCTTAGAGGAGACAACCGCAGAGGATATTAGAAAGTTATTTTTAGTTCACGTAGAGCATCCTATGCTGCTAATTGCCAAGCTGGCGCCCAAGCTTAGAAAGCAACCTCACAGCTCTATTATTTTTGTAGGTTCTATTTGGGGAGAGACTGGTGCCTCCTATGAGGTTGCTTATTCAGCAGCAAAAGGTGCCCAGCATGCATTTGTAAAAGCTTATGCCAAAGAAACAGCTATGCAAAAGACAACGGTAAATGTAGTCGCTCCAGGTTTCATTGACACGAAGATGAATGCTCATATAGACGAAGAATCAAGAGAATTGATTTTAGAGGAAATTCCTGCGGGAGAGTTTGGCTCTCCGCAGGACGTGGCCAATATGATTACATTTTTAGTAAGTGATAAGGCTAGCTATATTACCGGGCAGATTATCCGTGTAAATGGCGGCTGGTATATTTAATTGCATATAAATAAAATTCATTCCATTTCATGTGGATTGAATTTTTTTTTGAAAAAACGAAAGTATTATTGTCCGCGCTTTTCTTACTATGTGAGAGTAGACAGGAGAAGGAAAGTGTACTACAACTAACGAATTACATGGTATTGACTAGAACTACGATAAAGTTTCTTGAAGACTGGCAGGATGTAAGACTTGACTAGTGCTAACAACTTAATGTTTATGAAGGCAACAGGGAGTTGAATCAGTAAGACAGGAGGAATTTACAATGACAACAGAAATTAATTACGAGAAACTCGTTGAAACTGCTCTAAGACAATATGGAATTACTAATTTTTCATCGAGTTTTATTAGACATAACGACAATATTACATACAAAATAGATAATAAGGAAGATAGCCGTTCATACGTATTACGGATTCATACTCCTAAAACTTCGGGACTTCAGGGTGTCCAGCATACCTTTGAAGGACTAAACGCAGAGGTGGAATTGCTTCATCAATTAAACGAACAAACCTCTTTATCTTTACAGCAGCCAATTAAAAATAAAAAAGGAAACTTGGTTTCTACAATTGTGGATGTCGACAATAATCTCAGCCACTTGGCAACAGTCCTCACTTGGAAAGAAGGTGCTGTTTTAACAGGAAAGGAAATGAATTTACATAGCATCGCTTATGAGGTAGGAGCAGTTTTAGCCAAATTACATAATTTCTCTAACAACTGGAGAATTCCCCAGCCATTTATTCGGCCAAATTATAATGTGGAAAAGTATAGGGACTTGACTGACAGACTACAGTACGGTGTAGAAATTAATTTATTTACCTCTGACCAATACGACGTGATCATAGAAACAATGAAATATATAAAAAATATTTTCAATAAAACACCAAAAACGAAAGATAATTGGGGAATCATTCATGCGGACTTACAAGGCGGAAATATCCTTGTGGAAAATGATAGTGTCATCCCGATCGACTTTGGATTCTCCGGTTATGGCTATTATTTATTCGATATTGGCATTACGCTCACTTCCTTTCAGATTACCATAGAAAACAAGTGTTAGAAGGATATAAATCAATTAGAAAGCTTCAGGAAGAAGACGGAGTTCTCATTAGTGCCGGTTTCATTTTAGCCATTCTTGGGGCTTTTGGATTTATGATCAATAACCAAGAGGCTCACGAATGGATCCAGCGAAGAATGCCCTATGTTACTCAAAATTATTGTCAGGCCTTTATAAATAAAAAATCCTTTCTGTTAGAAATAGAGTAGTAATAGTAGAAGAAGACTTGCAGGAAGATGCAGAAAAAAGGGACCGTTTGATTGAGACGTTCCCAGTGCGACCGCGGGAGCAATGCCGCTTAGCAGATTTCTGTCGATGAAGAAGGGAAATTTTGGGAATAAAGGATAAGAAATTACTCGTAGTTAGCTAGGTAATTTCCTTCTTCAAATATTACCTTTGGACTTTTGGAAGTCCATTCTTCAACAGACATATCTGGATGCAGGTTTATGTAAGATCGAATCATTTTATAGCCTTCACTATAGCCATAATTAATAGGTAAGCCTTTAGCTCCTCCTATTATGAATTCATTGGAATGACCACTCTCCAAATATGTTTCAATTGTGCTCCAATAATCTTTGTTGAATCTTTCGTCTAGAACAAAAGTGGTACTATTTAAATCGGGATACACGATAGTTTCAAACATCACAGCCTCTCCTTCCATTATTAAACCGTCTAATACTGTCATAAAATAATTGTCCTTATAATGTTTTTCAGTCCAAACACTGTGGTGATACTCATGAGACATACCTGACTTAGTATAATGAGTAATCCCATTAAAATAGACAAAAATTTTACCTGCCCCTGCTGTCACCATGTCAGAAGGGGATTTTTCATTTTTGGGGAACACACATACGGTTGTTTTCTTATCTGTCGGAAGAATATCTGAGGATTTAACAAGGGATTCCTCATATAGTTTATTAATATGATCTGTGTTTATCGAGACTATTTGTTTCTTTAAGCTAGAAAGGTTACTTTCCTCCGGTGTCCATTCATATATACTCAATTTTTCATACTCTGCATTTTTAAAGCAGGCATCATATATTGGATCGATGATAACCTGTTGATATAAATCATACGGTGAATCCTTGGGATTATTCTTTATAGCTTCAAAATAGTTTTCATATAGCAGGTAAGCATGAAGAATAGTAAATTCTTGGCCTGTGTTAGGGTTTATAAATGAATAGGAGTAACTTGAAGGCTCATTTTCCGAGTTGCTTTCCTCAACGGAAGGTTCACTTTCCACAGGGATTTCCTCTTTAATTTGTTCAGCTCGCTCGCAGGCGGACAAAATAAGGATGAATAAAAACGTACAAACTAGTCTCAAACTTTTTTTGGTGCTATTCATGACATCTATCTCCCTATCTATACTTCTTTATTACTTCTACTTACTACTTTACCTAAAAGTTCTAATAATGTAATCTTTATTTGATTGTTTAAAATAGTAGGCAGGATTTTAGGAATGTGGATAGCTTATTACCTACTAGGCAGAATAGTTTTAGAATAAAACTAGTCCTATCCTCATCTAGCTTTTTACCCACTTACGAATAAAAAAGTAAAGCCATTTCTAAAGAACTTTTATAAAGAAAAGTACGGAAAAATAAAGAATAATAGAGTTTCTCTCTCACTTTTCTTTTTTCCTTTTATTTGAACAAAAAATCATATATGATAGAACTAATCATACGGGATAACGTCATCTATTTAGGGAGGAAAAAATCATGGCTTTTGAATGGTTTTTTGAATACGAGATTCAAATAAATCGTCCTGGACTTTTAGGGGATATTTCTTCTCTACTTGGGATGCTGCGCGTAAATATTGTTACAATAAATGGTGTAGATGAAGGCAGACGTGGTATGTTAATAAAGTCGGAAAAGAAAGAGAATATTGAGCGCTTTGAACATATCATTTCCACCATGGAAACGATACATCTAACAAAGTTCAGAGAGCCGAAGCTCCGTGATCGTCTAGCGGTACGTCATGGACGCTATATTCAGCGTGATGCCGATGATAAAAAAACATTCCGCTTTGTGCGTGACGAGCTCGGTCTGCTTGTAGATTTCATGGCAGAAATATTCAAAAAGGATGGGCATAGGTTAATCGGGATTAGAGGGATGCCAAGAGTAGGCAAAACGGAATCAGTAGTGGCAGCCAGTGTATGTGCCAATAAAAAATGGATTTTCCTATCCTCCACCATGATTAAACAAACAATTAGAAATCAGCTAGCTGGAGATGAATTCAGCGATCGTAATATATTCATATTGGATGGAATCGTCACTCGAAAATCTAATGATGAAAAACATCTTCAGCTGGTGAGAGAAATGATGAGAATGCCTACTATCAAAGTAGTGGAGCATCCTGATATGTTTGTCCAGCATTCCGAGTATTCGATAGATGATTTTGACTATATTATCGAGCTTCGTCATACTCCGAACGAGGAAATTACTTATGAAATGCTAGAGAAAAATCACGGAATGTCCAATAGAGGCATGAACGATTTTGGCGGATTTGGTGGATTTAATTTTTAACGGGCAGGTGTTTTAATTGACAGAACTTGGTGCTCGCTTGAAAGAAGCGAGATTAGCAAAAGGATACAGTATTGATGACCTTCAAGAGATCACCAAAATACAAAAAAGATATCTAGCAAGTATTGAGGATGGCAACTATGCAACGATGCCAGGATCTTTCTATGTTAGAGCGTTTATAAAACAATACGCAGAGGCTGTTGGGCTAAATGGAGACGAGCTTTTAGAGACGTATCGTTCAGAAGTACCTACTCCGACCAATGAGGAGCTTACGAAGAATATACCAACGACTCCCTCGAGAAGAACACTTGGGAGGAGATCCTCCGGACGATTTATGGAAATTTTTCCAATGATTGTAGTAGCTTTGTTTATCATTGCTATTATTGTCATTACTTGGACGTTGAATCAAAATGTCCCAAAGGACGAGGATGACGTGTTAGAGAAGGATCCAGCCTTAACGTACCAAACAAAAAATCCTCCAGCAGAAACTCCTCCGGTAGAGGAAGAGGAGCCGGAAGAAGTGGAAGAGCCAGTTGAAGAGGAGCCAACGCCTGTACAAGTGTTATCCTTAGTACAGACACAGGGAGACACGACTACCTATGCTATTACTGGAGCAGAAGCTTATCAGCTGAAGGTGGAAGCACAAGAACGAACTTGGTTAACTTTACGTGATCAAACGGGTGCAAAAATTTATGATGCTGCGGTTGAGGCCGGCTCTTCCTATGAGCTGGATGCTAGTCAGTATACAGAATTGACTGTAAGAGTCGGATTTGTACCTGGTAGCAGCGTATTTATCAATGATGAACTAGTCGAATTTCCGACTGAAAGAACACCTCAAAACTTAGTGATACAGTTTAACAAATAGTCATCGTATAGATGGCTATTTTGTTTGACAGAAGAAGGGAGCTTTACAAAATGAATATGAACATTCCTAATCAAATTTCGTTATTTCGTATTTTTTTAATTCCAATATTCATGATATTTATGCTAATAGACTTTAACTGGGGAGATGTTTCTTTACTAGGTGCAACTATCCCTGTGGGGCATTTAGTTGGAGCAATTATTTTTATCATTGCTTCTATTACGGATTTTATTGATGGCTACTATGCTAGGAAACATAACCTAGTAACGAATATGGGTAAATTCTTAGACCCGCTAGCAGATAAATTACTTGTTTCTGCCGCATTAATTATTTTAGTTCAGTTTGGAATGGCACCAGCATGGGTAGTTATACTTATTATCAGCAGAGAATTTGCTGTAACTGGATTGCGTCTCATCTTGGCAGGTGGAGGAGAGGTAGTAGCGGCAAATCAATTAGGAAAAATAAAAATGTGGACCCAAATCGTTGCTATTTCTTCTTTATTATTAGGGAATATTCTCTTTGAAATGGTTGGTATCCCATTTGATATGATTATGCTGTATGTTTCTCTTTTCTTCACTCTATGGTCCGGTTTTGATTACTTTTATATCAATCGCAGAGTATTACTTGATTCCAAGTAGGAAGGAAGTTTTTAGATGAAAGCAGAAATACTGGCTGTTGGCTCCGAGCTGTTATTAGGGCAAATCTCTAACACAAATGCCCGTTTTATATCGTCGCATTTAGCAGAGTTAGGTATCGATGTTTTTTATCACACAGTGGTAGGAGATAATCCTAATCGCTTATTAGAAGCGATAAAAATTGCAGAAGAGCGTGCTGACCTACTGATTTTCTCTGGTGGTCTTGGCCCAACTAAGGACGATTTAACAAAGGATACGATAGCAAAGCATGTAAAGAAAGAATTAGTGCTAGATCAAAATGCCATTCAATATATTGAGGACTTTTTTAAGCGTGCCGGGAAAGAAATGACAGAAAATAATAAGAAACAAGCGCTCGTGCTAGAGGGCTGCACTGTTTTAGAGAATAAGCACGGTATGGCACCTGGGATGCTGTTATCCACAGATGCACATACATATATACTGCTCCCAGGTCCGCCTAAGGAGCTAGAGCCGATGTTTCAATTTGAAGCAAAGCCCTTATTGCCAAAGCTGTTGGGAAATGAAGAGACAGTCATCCTATCCCATGTTATACGCTTCTATGGAATAGGCGAGGCAGAATTAGAAACAAAAGTGCAGGATTTGCTGGATAACCAAACAAATCCTACGCTTGCTCCTTTGGCTTCTGATGGAGAGGTTACACTTCGACTTACAGCAAAGAGCAATTCAGAGGAAAATGCTTGGAAGCTGATTGAGAAGCTCCAAGGAGAGATTCTCAATAGAGTCGGTAAATATGTATATGGTTATAACAACGAGTCCCTAGCATCAAAGCTAAGAGATATACTTATAGAGAATGAACTAACAATCTCTGCAGCTGAAAGTATGACTGCAGGACTTTTTCAGTCCGAGCTTGCTGCAGTTCCTGGCATGGGAGTAGCCTTGACTGGTGGTATGATTACTTATACCGAGGAAGTAAAGGTGAAGCAGCTGGGTGTGAAAGCAGAAACGATTGAAAAGCATAGTGTTGTATCTAGCGAGGTAGCAGAGGAAATGGCTTCCTGCGTAAAGAAAGTGTTTAATACCGATATTGGTATTGGTATTACAGGTGCTGCTGGGCCAGATGGTCATGGAGATCAGCCTGCTGGAACTGTGTGGATAGGTATTGCCTTTAAAGAGCAGCCGTCAGTTTCCTATAAGTTAAATCTATCGGGTATGCGCAATACAAACAGATTGAGAACGGTGAAATTTACTATTCAATATCTTATACGGTTGCTTCGTGAGGAAGGGATCATGTAAATTTTATTTACCATCCAAAAACGGCTCAGAATTTAATTTTGAGTCGTTTTATGTATACGAAATAGAATAGTCATGAAAAATAATCGAATAAACGTTCGCTTTTTTCTTGAAAATTTCTCAAATACCGAGTATACTAAAGATAGTAAAAAAAATGATAGTTTCTAGGAGGAAATACATTTGGCTAATGATCGTAAAGCAGCGTTAGAAATGGCTTTAAAACAAATAGAGAAGCAATTTGGTAAAGGGTCTGTTATGAGACTTGGAGAAAAAACGGACCGTGAAATTTCCACTTCTTCAAGTGGCTCGCTTGCACTGGATGCAGCATTAGGAATAGGCGGATATCCACGCGGGCGTATTATCGAAATTTATGGTCCTGAAAGCTCAGGTAAAACAACTGTAGCTCTTCATGCGATTGCAGAAATACAAAAAACAGGTGGCCAAGCAGCGTTTATCGATGCAGAGCATGCCTTAGATCCTGTGTATGCACAAAAACTAGGCGTAAACATAGATGAGCTATTATTATCTCAACCAGATACAGGAGAACAAGCCCTTGAAATAGCAGAAGCGCTAGTTCGTAGTGGTGCTGTTGAGATTCTTATCATTGACTCCGTCGCAGCTCTAGTGCCTAAAGCGGAAATTGAAGGAGAAATGGGAGATTCTCATATCGGTCTTCAAGCACGTTTAATGTCTCAAGCATTACGTAAGCTTTCTGGTGTTATTAACAAATCGAATACAATTGCTATCTTTATTAACCAAATTCGTGAAAAGGTTGGCGTAATGTTCGGTAACCCAGAGGTTACTCCTGGCGGACGTGCTCTTAAGTTCTATAGCTCTGTTCGTTTAGAAGTAAGACGTGCTGAGGCTATTAAGCAAGGTACAGATATCATGGGGAACAAAACAAAAATCAAAGTAGTTAAAAATAAAGTTGCTCCACCGTTCAAAACAGCGGAAGTGGATATTATGTACGGAGAAGGAATATCTCAAGAGGGCGAAATAGTAGATATGGGCTCTGATTTTGATATTATCCAAAAAAGCGGTTCTTGGTATGCTTATAACGAACAGCGAATCGGTCAAGGACGTGAAAATGCGAAGCAATTCTTAAAAGAAAACCCATCTATTAAGAATGAAATATCTGCGAAAATCCGTGAGTCTCTCGGAATGGCAGCTGGAACTTTTACAATTGCTGCACATGAGGAAGAAGAAGACGGAGAGTTCGAACTTCTTTTAGAGGACGAAAAATAATTGGAAGGTCTCTCATTTTATGGGAGACTTTTTTCTTACCAAATTTTCTTGAAAGTCTTGTTTGTCCTATATTTCTCCTAAAATACTTCTATACAATACCTTTAATTTGTCTCGAATAATATTCTCCCGATTCCTTGACAGAGTATTTCTACATCTATACAATTAAAATGTATAATTTCTTTTATTGAGTGACGAAAAAAAGCTGTACAAAAATGCACTTGCATTGCATGATGTACCGACTGAAACTTAAATAGCAATAGGGGGTGTTCGAATGTCGGAAATTATCATTCCCGCTTTGCTTGGTCTGTTCGTCGGTGCCGTTGTTGGTTCCGTTGTTGGTTATATTTATCTGAAAAAAGTGAACGATTCAAAAGTGACTGGTGCAAAACAATCTTCTGCACTCATCTTGGATGAAGCAAAGCGCGAAGCAGAAGCGTTAAAGAAGGAAGCATTACTAGAAGCCAAAGATGAAACTCACCAATTACGAATGGAAGCTGAATCTGACATCCGTGAACGCCGTATGGAACTGCAAAAACAGGAAAATCGGTTATTACAAAGAGAAGAGAATCTTGATCGTAAAGATGATGCTCTAAACAAGAGAGAAGTAAGCCTTGAGCGTAAAGAAGATGCTCTAACACAAAGACAACAGCATATCGAACAGAAGGAAAGTGAAGTGGACGAATTACTTGGCAAGCAGCAAAGCGAGCTACAACGCATTTCTACTCTTACTCGTGAAGAGGCAAGAGGTATTATCCTTCAAGAGGTAGAAAATGAATTAGCTACTGATATTGCAATGTTGACGAAGGAATCGGAAACAAGAGCAAAAGAAGAAGCGGATAAAAAAGCACGAGAAATTTTATCCCTTGCTTTACAGCGGTTTGCAGCAGATCATGTTGCAGAAACAACCGTTTCTGTTGTCAACTTACCAAATGACGAGATGAAGGGTCGAATTATCGGTCGTGAGGGCCGTAATATTCGTACGCTTGAAACCTTGACTGGTATTGACTTAATCATTGATGACACTCCAGAAGCTGTTATTCTATCAGGATTCGATCCAATTAGGAGAGAGACTGCCCGACTGGCACTAGAAAAACTAGTACAGGACGGTCGTATCCATCCAGCACGTATCGAGGAAATGGTAGAGAAGTCTAGGAGAGAAGTGGATGAGCAAATTCGTGAAATCGGTGAACAAACGACGTTTGATATCGGTGTACACAATTTACATCCTGACTTGATTAAAATTCTTGGTCGCTTACGTTACCGTACTAGCTACGGTCAAAACGTACTAAAACATTCAACCGAGGTTGCTTACCTAGCAGGATTGCTAGCAGCTGAGCTTGGAGAAGATGTGACACTTGCAAGAAGAGCTGGTCTCCTACACGATATTGGTAAAGCAATTGACCATGAGGTAGAGGGAAGCCATGTAGAAATTGGAGTAGAGCTTGCGACAAAATACAAAGAGCATCCAGTAGTTATTAACAGTATTGCCTCCCACCACGGAGACACAGAAGCTACTTCTGTTATCGCAGTATTAGTTGCAGCAGCTGATGCACTTTCAGCAGCAAGACCTGGAGCCCGAAGTGAGACGCTTGAAAACTATATCCGCCGTCTAGAGAAGCTGGAAGAGATTTCAGAGTCCTATGAGGGAGTAGAAAAATCCTTTGCGATTCAAGCTGGTCGTGAAATTCGAATTATGGTTCGTCCTGATCAAATTGATGACATTACTGCTCATCGTTTGGCAAGGGATATCCGTAAACGTATTGAAGAAGAGCTCGATTACCCTGGTCACATCAAGGTTACCGTTATTAGAGAAACTAGAGCGGTAGAATACGCAAAATAGATTGACAGCATTTATTATACAGTCTGAGGTACTAAAAGGAGGCTTCGTAACGAAGCCTTTTTTTATTGAGATGTGTGCGCTTCAAGCTTATTATTTACTTAGCGGAGTAGAACATACACATCTGAGGAAAGGAAGTTACAAAATGAAAATATTGTTTATCGGTGATATCGTAGGTTCCATTGGTAGAGATGCGTTAGAGAGCTATTTACCAAGGCTGAAAAGAAAATATAATCCAGATGTGGTCATTGCCAACGGAGAGAATGCAGCTGCAGGACGTGGCATTACGAAAAATATATTTAACTCGCTTCTACATATGGGTGTAGATGTCGTGACGATGGGAAACCATACATGGGATCAAAAAGAAATCATGGATTTTATTGACGATACAGATTACCTTATTCGACCTGCCAACTTTTCTGAGGAGGCACCTGGGAAGGGAATGACCTCGGTAACTAAAAATGGACATACTATTTCGGTTATCAATATGCACGGGAGAACGTTTCTTCCTCCATTCGATGACCCGTTTCAAAAGGCAACGGAGCTAGTGAAGGAAGCACAAAAAGTATCGCCAATTATTTTTGTTGATTTCCATGCGGAGGCTACCAGTGAAAAAATTGCCTTCGGATGGCACTTAGATGGAGAGGTATCTGTTGTGGTGGGAACGCATACTCATGTGCAAACAGCTGACTCACGCATACTTCCAAAGGGTACTGCGTACATTACCGATGTAGGGATGACAGGACCTTACGATGGTGTACTAGGCATGAAAAAAGAAGATGTGCTTTATCGTTTTCAAACAAATATGCCCACTCGATTTGAGGTTCCCAAAAATGGTAGAGAGGTTTTAAGCGGCTTTTTTGTGGAAGTAGACAATCAAACCGGCAAGGCCATACACCAAGAGCGTATTTATATTAATGAAGATTATCCATTTAAGGGATAGAAAAGTCTAAATATCCTTTCTCGTGCATAAGTTAATTTATGAACGAATGCAAGTTCATAAATATAGCGATAAAAGGAGAAATGATAGTGGATTCTTTAAAAGTATCTTCTCGTTCAAACCCCAATTCAGTTGCTGGTGCACTAGTAGCAGTAATCAGAGATCAAGGATATGCAGAAATGCAAGCAGTAGGTGCAGGAGCATTAAACCAGGCAATTAAAGCGATTGCCATTGCTAGAGGATTTGTCGCACCAAGTGGAACAGATTTAACTTGCTCACCTGCGTTCACGGATATAATCATCTCTGGTGAAGACAGAACGGCACTTAAGCTATTAGTAGAGAAAAAAACGAAATAATATAGAAATTTGACCAGGGTTTAATTACTAAGAATAAGTTGGTAAGTCGCTACTAAAACTAGTAGCGACTTATTATTGTTCCTAGACAATTTTTTAATCTCTTCCCCAATTGCTGGTCGGGGCAGATCAGGCGCTTGCGCTTTAATTGTGACGTATGTTTTCCGTCAAAGGTCTGATTTTCAAGAAAAATATAGGTAATACATAGTGAATCACTCGACTTCATGATAAACTTATGAAGGGAAAAAAGCATTTAACCAGAAGGTAAGGAGATGTTTATATGTTGCAACAGCTTTCTTGGAAAGTAGGAGGGCAGCAAGGAGAAGGAATCGAAAGTACAGGGGAAATATTTTCAATGGCGATGAACCGCCTAGGATATTATCTGTATGGTTATCGACACTTTTCTTCTAGAATAAAGGGAGGGCACACGAATAACAAAATTTGTGTAAGACCAACCCAGGTTCGAATCATTCCAGATAACTTAGATATACTTGTAGCGTTTGATCAAGAAACGATTGACGTTAACTATAAAGAGCTTACAGAAAAAAGTATAATTTTAGCCGATGCAAAGTTTAATCCAGTGGCACCAGAGGATTGTGTGGCACCAATGTATGCTGTGCCTTTCACGGAAATAGCAGCTGAGCTAGGAACTTCATTAATGAAAAACATGGTAGCAATCGGTGCGACTGCTGCCTTGATGAACCTTGATAAAGAAGTGTTCCAAGGTGTCGTGGACGAAATTTTCGGCAAAAAAGGACAAGAGGTAGTAGAAAAAAATATGCAGGCCATTCAGCTTGGCTTTGAAACAATGGCTACAGAGCTTGGAGACCGCCAGGGTGAGTGGGAGATTGCTCCTGCTGATGGCAAGCACCGACTATTCATGATTGGAAACGATGCGATTGCGCTTGGTGCTTTAGCAGCTGGTGTACGCTTCATGGCAGCGTATCCGATTACTCCTGCATCAGAAATCATGGAATACATGATTAAAAAATTACCACTTTTCGGTGGAGCAGTTATTCAAACGGAGGATGAAATTGCAGCTGCAACCATGGCAATCGGCTCTAACTACGGTGGTGTTCGCGCATTCACTGCATCTGCCGGACCAGGATTATCCTTGATGATGGAGGCAATAGGCCTTTCAGGGATGACAGAGCAACCGCTTGTGATTGTCGATACGCAGCGCGGAGGCCCATCAACTGGCTTACCAACAAAGCAAGAGCAATCCGATTTAATGCAAATGATTTACGGAACACATGGAGAAATTCCAAAGGTAGTCATCGCTCCAAGTACGGGGGAAGAGGCTTTCTATGATACAATCCAAGCATTTAATATAGCAGAGGAGCTACAGCTTCCAGTTATCATTTTATCTGATTTACAGCTTTCCCTAGGGAAGCAAACAGTAGAGCCATTTGATTATTCTAAAATTGAAATCCGTCGTGGTCAGCTTGTGATGAATGAAGAGCTACCAGAATCGGAGGACAAAGCTTATTTTAAACGGTATGAAGTGACGGAAAATGGTGTTTCTCCACGAGTTCTACCTGGTACGAAGAATGCCATCCACCACGTAACAGGAGTGGAGCATGACGAGACTGGTAAGCCTTCAGAAGCAGCAGCTAATCGTAAGGCTCAGATGGACAAGCGTTTCCGTAAGCTGAACTTTGTAAACTTTAAGGAGCCAGTTTATGTAAATGCCCCTCATGAGGAAGCAGACATCCTATTAGTGGGCTTCAACTCAACAAGAGGAGTTCTAGAGGAATTACAGCAAATGCTGAATGAGCAGGGAGTTAAAGTGAACCATGCACATATCCGCTTGATTCACCCATTCCCGGTGGAAGAAATGCAGCCACTAGTTGCTAATGCGAAAAAAGTCATTGTAGTGGAAAACAACGCAACAGGTCAGCTTGCAAACATTTTGAAAATGAACGTAGGAGGACATCAAAAAATCCTTAACGTTCTTAAATACGATGGTACGCCTTTCTTACCACTACAGCTGGCAAACCAAGTAAAGGAGTTGCTGACAGATGGCAACATTTAAAGATTTTCGAAATAACGTCAAACCAAACTGGTGTCCAGGATGCGGTGATTTCTCTGTACAGGCAGCAATCCAGCGTGCAGCTGCAAATGTAGGGATCGAGCCACATGAGCTAGCAGTGATCTCTGGTATCGGCTGCTCCGGCCGTATCTCTGGATACATCCACTCTTACGGCTTCCATGGTATCCATGGTCGTGCACTGCCAATTGCACAGGGCTTGAAAATGGCCAATAAAGACCTTCACGTCATCGCCTCTGGTGGAGACGGGGATGGCTTTGCAATCGGAATCGGTCATACGATTCATTCGATTCGCCGTAACATTGATTTAACGTATGTCGTAATGGACAATCAAATCTATGGCTTAACAAAAGGGCAAACCTCTCCACGCTCTGCAGAAGGCTTCAAAACGAAGTCTACTCCAGGTGGAGCAATCGAGCCTTCATTGAAACCATTAGAATTAGCACTTACTTCAGGTGCAACCTTCGTTGCGCAAGGCTTCTCTACAGATATCAAGGAGCTTACAGCAATCATCGAAGCAGGCATCAAGCATAAGGGCTTCTCCTTCATCAACGTGTTTAGCCCATGTGTAACGTATAACAAAGTAAACACTTACGATTGGTTCAAAGAGCATTTAACAAAGCTATCTGATATCGAAGGCTACGATAACACCAAACGTGAAGAAGCAATGCGAGTAGTAATGGAGAAGGAAGGCCTAGTAACAGGGATCATCTACCATGATGAAAACGCTCCTTCATACCAAGAGCAAGTTCCTGGCTATGCTCCAGCACCTCTAGTTGACCAAGATTTAAAAATTAGCGAAGAGCAATTCGATATCTTAATGAAAGACTTTTTGTAAATAATTTAGTGGGTCAAACCGACGGAAGACAAACTCTGTGAAGATAGAGTTTGTCTTCCGTTTTTTTTTGCATAGCAGCCTCGGGTAGTGAAAGGATTCTTGCGAAGAGCGGCTTGCATTTCCATTGATCTTCCAATACGTGCGATTTTGGTCACTTTACTTGCGCAAGCAATACGGTTACGTGCAGTTTTGGGCACTTCACGTGCGTTCACCCTGAAGTTACGTGCGATTCCAGCTGATTTACTTGCGGATGTCAAGAACTCCACTAGTGAACACCATTTACTAAGGGAAGCCCTATCCACTACTTTTTGGTTTGAAATTCCAACGATTTACCAATACGTGCGATTTTAATCACTTTACTTGCGCAAGCAATTCGGTTACGTGCGGTTTTGGGCACTTTATGTGCGTTCGCCTTGAAGTTACATGCGGTTTCAACTGAATTACTTGCGGATGTCAAGAACTCCACTAGTGAACACCATTTAATAAGGGAAGCCCCTATCCACTACTTTTTGGTTTGAAATTCCAACGATTTACCAATACGTGCGGTTTTAATCACTTTACTTGCGCAAGCAATACGGTTACGTGCGGTTTTGGGCACTTTACGTGCGTTCATCCTGAAGTTACGTGCGGTTTCAACTGATTTACTTGCGAAAGTCAAGACCTCCGCCCCTGACCCCTTTTATTAAGCGACCTCCCGCCCTATTTGACGATTTGTATTTCCATCAATCTTCCAATACGTGCGATTTTCATCACTTTACTTGCGCAAGCAATTCGGTTACGTGCGGTTTTGGGAACGTTACGTGCGTTCACCCTGAAGTTACGTGCGGTTCCCGCCGATTTACTTGCGAATGTCAAGGCCTACAGCTATCCCACTCCTATTAATGGGTCGCCTCGGCATAAATTGGGTAGCTGAGATGAAGCTATCAGGGGAGACGTAAGCACTGTTGATTCGGTCTTATAGAATCGAGGTCACTTACTGGCGCTCGTCCTAAAGTTACTTGCGAAAGTCAAGACCACCACCACCGAGGTCACTGACTTCGCTTTGGTAGCTTAGATATCGCATCTGTGAACGATAAACCAATGGAGGAGCATTTATAATGTTTTCGAATAAGGAGACACTTTTTCTTCTGTAAACTCTTTTCATTCCCCATAAACTATAGAAAAAAACCTCTTTTTATGTCCAAATACAAAATTTTAAGCTTAAAACCTTGTAGGGTTGCTGTGGTATTAAGTATAATAGGATGGATATTCATAGTTTCGGCGAATGAAAGAAAGGGGAGTTCTTATGAACGAGGAATCACGTTTACAAAGTACTCAAATTAAATCTCCTGCTCATAAAGAGGAGAAGGATTATAGTAAATATTTTCAAGCTGTTTACACTCCTCCTTCCTTAAAGGATGCTAAAAAGCGTGGGAAAGAGGAAGTAGCTTATCATACAGATTTTTCTATTTCCGATGAGTTCAAGGGGATGGGACAAAATCGTAAATTCTTTATACGTACGTACGGCTGTCAAATGAATGAGCATGATACAGAAGTAATGGCTGGGATTTTCATGCAGCTCGGCTATGAGCCAACGAACACAGTAGAGGATGCAAATGTCATTCTTTTAAATACTTGTGCCATCCGCGAAAATGCGGAAAACAAGGTGTTTGGAGAGCTAGGGCATTTAAAGCACCTGCGTCGTAATAACCCAGACCTTCTAATAGGGGTTTGTGGCTGTATGTCACAGGAAGAATCAGTTGTGAAAAAAATATTAAAAACATATGATCAGGTTGATATGATTTTCGGAACACACAATATCCATCGCCTGCCGAATATCCTAAACGAAGCATACCTATCCAAGGAAATGGTGGTAGAGGTATGGTCTAGAGAAGGTGACGTTATTGAAAACCTTCCAAGAGTGCGTAAAGGAGCTATTAAGGCTTGGGTGAATATTATGTATGGCTGTGACAAGTTCTGTACATATTGTATAGTTCCTTACACTCGTGGGAAAGAACGTAGTCGTAGACCGGAGGATATCATCCAGGAAATCCGACAGCTTGCTGCCCAGGGGTATCAAGAAATTACGTTGCTTGGTCAAAATGTCAATGCTTACGGGAAAGATTTCGAAGATCTAGACTACCGTTTCGGCGACTTAATGGACGACCTTCGTAAAATAGACGTAGCGCGTATTCGCTTCATGACAAGCCATCCAAGAGACTTTGATGATCATCTCATCGAAGTGCTTGCAAAAGGCGGCAACCTAGTAGAGCATATTCATTTACCAGTACAATCTGGCTCTTCTGATATCTTAAAGATTATGGCTCGTAAATACTCTCGAGAACAATTTTTAGAGCTTGTTGGGAAAATAAAAGCAGCAATACCAAATGCCTCTTTATCCACTGACATTATCGTAGGGTTCCCAAATGAAACAGAAGAGCAGTTTGAAGAAACGATGTCCCTTTATAAAGAGGTAGGGTTTGAAATTGCCTATACGTACATCTACTCTCCTCGTGAAGGCACACCCGCTGCGAAAATGCAGGATAATGTGCCGATGGAAGTGAAGAAGGAAAGACTTCAACGACTGAATGCTTTAGTAAATGAAATGTCAGCTGCAGCAATGAAAAAGCTGGAAGGGTCAATTGTCGAGGTGCTAGTAGAAGGAGAAAGTAAAAATAATCCTGACGTACTTGCTGGTTATACACGTAAAAGCAAGCTAGTTAACTTTGTAGGACCTAAAGATATAATTGGAAAACTAGTACAAGTAAAAATTACCGAAGCAAAAACGTGGTCACTATCTGGTGAGCTAGTAGAAGCATCAATCGGTCAAGAGGTGGGTATTTAATGTCAACGAAATACACTAAAGATGAAATTTTAGTTAAAGCAAGAGAAATTGCTGTAATGATTGCAAACACTGAAGAGGTTGATTTCTTTAAGCGCGCTGAAGCGCAAATCAATGAAAACCAGTTCGTAAGAGAAAAAATTGCTAGCTTGAAGAGCTTGCAAAAGCAAGCAGTAAACTTCCAACATCTTGGAAAAGAAAAAGCACTGAAAATGATTGAAGGAAAGATTTCTGCTATTGAGGAAGAAATCGACAGCCTCCCAATTGTCCAAGAGTTTAAGCAATCACAAGGTGATGTAAATAGCCTTCTTCAAATGGTTGCATCGTCCATCTCCAACAATGTGACGAACCAAATTATTGAAGAAACAGGCGGAGACCTATTAAGAGGGGAAACAGGTTCTCAGGTAAGAAACTCCTCTGGAAATAGCTGTTCTTAAGGAAATAATACACATTTAACTGTTTTTAGTTAAATGTGTATTATTTTTATGCTATAAAAACTGAAAAAAGGCAATTGGTTGACAAGTAGATTAAATGGTATGGTAAGATTAATTAGACACACTTAGTCATTTATAAATGAAAAGGGGAGGAATTGGATTGAAAAAGAAACAGATGAAGTGGCTATCCATTCTTAGTGTATTTGTTTTACTAGTACTGGCTGCATGTGGATCGGATGATAGCGGTTCAGGAGACTCTGATAAAACAAAAGAAGATTACGATTATTTAAGTTTATTAACTGGTGGTACACAAGGGACTTATTATTCACTTGGTGGTACGTTTGCAGAATTAATTACTGAAGAAACGGATGTCAAAACAACAGCAGAGGTTTCTCAAGCATCTGCGGCTAACATGACAGCGCTTCAAAACGGGGACGGAGAAATTGCATTTGTTCAAACAGATATCGCTTATTATGCTACTGAAGGCATGTTAATGTTTGAGGATAATAAAATTGATACTATCTCTGCACTAGGTGCACTTTACGGAGAAACAGTTCAGATTGTTACGCTAGCTAACTCTGGCATCAACTCCATTGAAGACTTAAAAGGGAAAAAAGTTTCCGTAGGTGCTCCTGGTTCAGGAACATATGCAAATGCTGAGCAAATATTAGAAATTCATGGTTTATCAATCAAGGATGACATTAAAGCACAAAATTTAGACTTCGGTGAGTCTTCAGATGGACTTCAATCTGGACAAATCGATGCAGCGTTCATCACAGCTGGTTATCCAACTGCGGCTGTGGAAGCTTTAAACGCAACTAATAAGGTGAAAATCCTTCCAGTGAGTCCAGAAAAGGCTGAAGAGCTGATTGAAAAATATCCATACTATGCTACGGATACAATCCCTGCAGGATCTTACGGATTGACAGAGGATGTTCCAGCTGTTTCCGTATTAGCGATGCTGGCTGTAAGAAAAGATCTTCCAGAAGACCTTGTATATGAGATTACGAAGGCTATTTATGATAACACGAACAAAATTGGTCATGCAAAAGGAGAATTCATCAAGGCAGAAACTGGTCTTGAGGGAATTAGTATCGATATTCATCCAGGTGCACAAAAATATTTTGACGAAGTAAACAAGTGATCATCAAGAATTGGGGGCTCTGTTGCGTATTAGCTTCGAGTCCCTTTTTTTAAGAATTTAAAAGTACATAATTCCACCAGCGCCTCGCCCCTCGAGGCCAATAGGAAGTTGGACAGGAAAACCTTGTCACACGATGTGACGTTCTTAGTTTTCCTGCCCAACCTTAAGACCTCTATTTGCTTATCGAGGCAGAACAGGAGCTTCCTCTTTTTTATTCATACTGATAGGTTTAGCCTCTATACTAAGCGGGGTATTAGATAACGATGAAAAAAATTTGGCTATTTGGTTTCATTCCGATCATTATTTTGCTGTTTTTTATTCCATTTAGAGAAGCTTTTACATTTACGGAAACAAGAACGGAAAATCCTGCAATTTATTATGTTACGAAAGAAAGCGCAAACCAATTTGAACTGATTTTCACGCACTCTATCCATTTAACAGATGTAAAGGAAAACTATGTGGTGAAAAATGGAGACATTCAGTTCCATTCTATGGAATATAGTGATGTAGCTATTGGAATGCCAGGGTATGCAGAGGAAGGTGAGCGACTGGAGTATAAAGACGGAAAGTATACTTTGTTTTACGAGAATAAAATAGTAGAAGGGTTTACTATCTACATAGGAGACGTCGATTATAGCCTAAGCTTCGTATACGGGGAAAGAAGCTATCATTTGAAAGAATCATTAATAAGGGGTAAATCCTATCATTTTGAAGTAAGAAAGCTATCTTTATTTGACATGTTGAAAGGAGCTAAATTGAATGGATGAGAAAGAAACAGAAAAGAAAGGTTCGAAACAGTTCGAAGAGTTATCTGTGGTAGATCAGCAAGCCTTACTAGAAAAATATGACCCAGAGTCGAATACTCGTTCTATAGGTGGTATGTTTAAATGGGTTATTTATTTCGGACTATTAGCATTTTCATTATTCCAGCTGTATACTGCCATCTTTGGACAATTCCCCGCTCAAATTCAGCGTACTGTTCATCTTGGCTTCGGGTTAACATTTATCTTTTTGCTGTTTCCTGCTTTAAAGAAGCAGTCGAAGACGAAAATTCCATTTTATGATTTTATTTTAGCGATAGGTGCTATTTTTATAGGGACTTATTGGGTAATCAACTACGAACGACTAGTAAACAATCTTGGGATCCTGCAAGGAGCAGATTTCTTTGTTGGTGTTCTAGCAATACTACTAGTATTAGAGGCTGCTAGAAGGGCGGTTGGGTTGCCTATTACCATTATTGCCTCATTCTTCCTTATATACGCATATTTCGGTCGTTATTTCCCCGACTTCATGGCACATAGAGGACAATCCGTCGAGAAAATTGCTAATCTTATGTTTTTTACGACAGATGGAATACTTGGAACGCCACTAGCGGTTTCCGCCACTTACATTTTTGCCTTCCTACTATTTGGATCCTTTTTGGTAAAGACAGGAGTAGGTCAATATTTTAATGATTTAGCAGTTGCTATAGCAGGTAAGCTTACTGGGGGTCCAGCAAAGGTAGCTATTTTCTCCTCAGCACTCCAAGGGACTATCTCTGGAAGCTCTGTTGCAAACGTAGTGACCTCAGGTTCTTACACGATTCCTATGATGAAATCACTAGGATATAGAAAGGAATTTGCTGGTGCAGTGGAAGCTTCCGCCTCAACTGGTGGACAATTAATGCCACCAATAATGGGTGCTGCTGCCTTTCTAATGGTTGAGTTCATCGGCCGAGGCATCACATATTGGGAAATAGCCAAAGCTGCTGCTATTCCGGCAATTCTTTATTTCACAGGGATTTGGATTATGACTCACTTTGAAGCGAAGAGACTTGGTCTTAAAGGGTTAACAGACGAACAAATGCCAAATCGCAAGGAAGTTTTGAAAAAGATTTACCTAATCTTACCGATATTTGTTATCATCATTTTAATGATGGTAGGTGTACCGGTTATTCATTCCGCTTTATATGGAATTTTATCTTGTATTATTGTAGGTTGGTTTAATAAAGATACTAGACTTGGGCCAAAGGAAATTATGGACGCATTAGTCGATGGGGCTAGAACAGCACTTGGCGTAGTCGCTGCAACTGCTTGTGCTGGTATTATCGTTGGTGTAGTGGTGAAAACAGGCTTAGGATTAAGCTTAGCTACTAGCTTAGTTAAACTAGCTGGAGGAAGTATCCTTCTAACCCTTGTTTTTGTGATGATTGCCTCCTTAATTCTTGGAATGGGAGCACCGACTACTGCGAACTATGTAATCACTTCTACAATCGCAGCTCCAGCAATTATTGCTTTACTAGCACCGGACATTCCACAAAGTGAAGCAACGTTGGTAGTTGTCCTATCTGCACATTTCTTCGTATTCTATTTTGGGATAATAGCAGATATAACACCACCTGTCGCCTTAGCTGCATTTGCAGCATCGGGAATATCTGGAGGGGACCCAATAAAAACAGGTGTTCAATCCTCCAAGCTAGCGATAGCTGCCTTTATAATCCCATATATGATTATCTTTTCACCGAGCTTACTCATGATTGATACGACTATCCCTCAAATATTGTGGGTAGTATTTACGGCGCTTATGGGAATGATGTCAATTGGTGCAGGGATGATAGGGTATTGGTATCGTAAGGTGACATGGGTGGAGCGAATTCTTGCTGTAGCAACTGGACTTCTTCTAATTTACCCGGAGAGCTTTTCTGATATTGTTGGTCTTATTATGTTTGTGATTTTACTTGCAATTCAATTGTTCACAAGAGATAAAGATGATAAGAAAGTAATCGCTGCCTAGTCAAAAGGGGTATCCCATAAGTTTTCTACTTATGGGATGCCCCTTCCTTTTTGTTCAGATAATTGCTGGCGAGTATTGCTATTTCGGGGAAGAATTAAAATGCAAGTATCTTCCTCGTATAGTAGAGATGATTTAGTTGCACTTCCTTCGATTTAAGTTACACTTATCACCGATTAAGTTGCAGAACTGAAATATTTGGAAGACAACTGGTAATACGTACGGTTGATCCATCATTACGTGCGCTTGGACTAAGCTTACGTGCGATAGTGTACTCGTTACGTGCGGTTCTTTCCTAGATACGTGCGCTTCCAGACGATTTACGTGCGATAAGTGCTGATTTAGCTGCTCTTATCCCTGTTTTAGTCGTAAAATAGAAATGGAATCACTTTCGATTGACTTTTCGTTTATCGAAGGTTCGTATCTTATCGGATTGTACTGCTATCTATTATTGCTCCTGTGGTAGTCGCATGAAAATGCCACTATCCTCGTCGCAAAGCGCCCGTCTCAAAATTACTTTTCAGAAATCAAGAGATATCTGCTATCTATTATTGCTCCTGTGGTAGTCGCATGAAAATGCCACTATCCTCGTCGCAAAGCGCCCGTCTCAAAATATCTTTTCAGAGATCAAGAGATATCTGCTATCTATTTTTGCTCCTGCGGTAGTCGCATGAAAATGCCACTATCCTCGTCGCAAAGCGCCCGTCTCAAAATTACTTTTCAGACGGGCGCTTTTTTACTATTTTAAGTTTTCGAAATTGGTATAATAGTATAATGAATACCTAAAAAGTGAGGTTTATCCATGTCTATTCAATTTATACAAGCAGAAAAGCAGATGCACGATGTTTTTTTGTTTCCTGCATTTGATTTGAGCGTTCAAGGTGGAAGGATTACGACGGTTTCTTCCAGTCTCAACGTACGTGAGCAGCTGTTGAAGGTTTTATTAGGAAAAGCTAAGCTTTCCAAAGGAAAGGTAATGATTAACGGGACGGCTGGCTTTCTTTTCTTACAGGAGGGCTGTTATGAGCGGCTTATGGTAAAGGAGTCCCTAGCATTTACAAGCGCCCTATATAATACCTCCGTCTCAGTTGACGAGGCTGTACAACTGCTGCAGCTAGATTCGTTCCAGCGTAAAAAAATGAGGGATTTAACCTTTTCCGAGAGAAGGAGAGTGCAACTAGCAAATTTATTTCTCCAGAATTCGGATATATATATCTTAGAGGAGCCGGATCAGAATCTAGATTTAGAATCAAAGCGACTTTTTCTTAGCATGATGAATGAGTTAAAGAATTTAAACAAGCCGGTGCTTATCCTGACTAGTGGTATTGAACATGCAATCTCTTATTCAGATGATGTATATCGGCTGGACGAGAATGGTCTACATAGGATCCAATTAGAGGAAGAAGAGACAGATGTGCCAGATGTGGTAATAGAAGAAGAGGCGCCGACAGTCCAACCTATCCGATTTGAAAAAATTCCTACTAAGGTTAATGAAAAAATTGTCCTCTTTGATCCACCAGAGATTGACTACATAGAAAGTACAGAGGGACAAACTTTATTACATATTAGAGGAGAAAGCTTTCCCTGCACCTTTACATTAAATGAGTTAGAGGAGCGGTTATTGGCCTTCGGTTTTTTCCGTTGTCATCGTTCCTACATCGTGAATTTGCAGAAGGTAAGAGAAGTAATTACTTGGACAAGAAATAGCTATAGTTTGGTTTTAGAGGACACCTTAAAATCCTCCATTCCACTATCTAAGACCAAAATGGCGGAACTAAAGGGAATGTTGGGCCTCAAATAAGCTCCATTCACCCTAAAAATACGTTCATTCACCCCAAAAATTGCTCCTTTCACGGAAAATATAAGGCGGACACCATGATTTCCTCGTAATCTAAGGATGTACATACGACATCTAAATATGGAGGGAACAAAATGGAACATGTGATTGAAGTGAAGGACCTAGCAAAATACTTCTCCAATTATAAGGCAGTGGAGGACGTAAACTTTCAAGTGAAGAAGGGAGAAATTTTTGGATTTCTCGGTCCAAGTGGATCTGGTAAAACGACTACTATTAAAATTTTAACTGGTCAGCTAGATCCAACTGGAGGAGATGCAAAGGTATTTGGAACTCCAGTTTCTGAATTGAAAACACCAAATGCTCGAAAACGTTTCGGGGTTCTTACGGATAATAGTGGCTTATATGGAAGGCTGACAATTTATGAAAACTTGAAGCTTTACTGTGAGCTATATGATCTTCCACTATCTAGAATAGAAGAAGCTCTATCCTTTGTTAATCTAACAGAGGAAAAGAAAAAGAAGGTGAGCACGCTCTCTAAAGGGATGACACAAAGGGTAATATTAGCCCGTGCAATTCTACATGAGCCAGAGCTGCTGTTCTTAGATGAGCCGACATCTGCATTAGACCCGGTGAACACGCTTCATATATATGAAGGACTTCGTGCATTAAATAAAAAGGGTACCACTATCTTCTTGACTACTCATGACATGAATGAGGCGGATACGCTTTGTGATCGCGTGGCCTTCCTTCATAAAGGGAAGATTCAATTGCTGGATAAGCCGAGTGAGCTGAAGAAAAAGTTTGCCGATAACAGTGTAACAGTCGAGCTAGATACAAGAGAAACTATTACGCTTCAAAAGGATCAGGATGGGGCAGAGGAAGTATACCGTCTGATGAAAGAAAATCGAATAGTGACTATTCATTCAAACGAGCCGACCTTAGGCGATATTTTTGTAAAAGTGACAGGAGGAGAATTACAATGACAATTTCATGGAAACGAATAAGCGCAATTTTTCTAAAGGATTACAAAGACTTTTCTAGAAACATGGCAGTAAGCATAGTTATTTTCCTGCCGATCATTATTGCAGCAATCTATGGCCGAATCGGTACAGAAAATCTTCAAGCTCATTTCTTATATATTAATATGACATTTTCATTTGTAGCTACCTACGTACAATGCTGCTTAATTGCAGAAGAGAAGGAAAAGAACACATTACGTGGATTGATGCTATCTCCAGCGAGCACATTCGATATTCTTGGTGGAAAAAGCCTACTATCTTTCGTGTTAACGATTTTTGTCATCGCACTTAGCATGTTTTTCGGAGAGTACCTACCACAAAATTTAGCAGCTGTTGGAACTGGAATTGTCATCTCTACTATCTTTTACATTGCAATAGGAACACTTTTAGGGTTAGTAGCGAAATCTGTTATGGAGGCTTCCGTGTTAGTGCTGCCGGTTGCAGGTATTTTCATGATGGGTTCCTTCGTGACAGTTTTTGCAGATAAATATCCAGTGCTGAAACTAGTGGACTATATGCCAAACTCGCAGCTGATCTACTTAGCTGAAAGTGTAGAAGAGGGGGCAGGCTTTGTCGACGTCCTTTCTAACTTAGGAATTATCGGCATATGGGTTGTACTATCAGTTATTCTGACAACAGTGTTTTACAAGAAACGAATGGTTGATTAAGCTATATACAAAAAAACAAAATTATTCTATTATTGAAATAATAAATATTGCTTGGGAAATAAAATCCAGGATCCCCCATGGATTTCAACTAATGATTGGTGGGGAAGAAGAAAACCCTACCAATCAAAGTTTCACTGTATCCCGCATTAAGGGACAGTAGATTAACTATCCCTAAAAGCCCGATTGGTTCAACTAATGATTAGTGGGGAAGAAGAATACCCCACCAATCAAAGTTTCACTGTATTTTCATTGCTTCAGAAAAGGAGTCCTTTTATGAACTGTCCAATTTGATTCCCCTTATTTATCGAGCAAAGATAAATAATATTGGGGGATAATAAAAAATGAATTGTCCAATTTGATCCCCTATTTAACATTCCAAAGTTAAATAATATCGGGGGATAATAAAAATGAATAAGCAATTGATACGTCTATTGGTAGGCCAAAGCATAGCCAATTTAGGAGATGTTCTCTATCTTGTGGGAGTCATCTCGTTACTGTTTACTATTACAAATTCTGCATTTGTGACCACATTAGTACCTTTTGTGATTACGACATCCTTATTTATATCCAGTATACTCACTCCACTGGTGGTGGCGAGATTTCAAGTGAAGAGGATACTTGTCGTGTCACAGGCAAGCAAAACGTTGTTTATCCTGGTACTGGGGCTATTTTGCTACTTCTATATAGATAGCCAGAACTTTGCCGTAGTTTTTCTTCTAATTAGCTTAGTAGCTTTCCTAGATGGGTGTGCCAATCCTATCATTCGCTCCTATCTACCTCAGCTGGTGGTGGAGGAAAAGCTCCTCAAAGCAAATAGTGTGGTGGAGACCGCAGATCAGCTAGTACAGATTGGCTCCTGGTTCTTAGGAGGAATGCTGTTATTAGTGATTGGGCCAACTGGCGTGCTATGGACGGTTGGTATTCTTTATGTCTTTGCTCTAGTGCTTTGGATAACGCTCCCAGAGATGGAAGAGGCGGACGAAGAGGAAGCAGAAGGATTTTGGATGGAGCTTACAGCAGGCTGGAGAGTGGTTCGTGATACAGTGGTATTACGTAAAATAGTATGGATGGATCTTTTAGAAACAATTGCAGGAACAGCCTGGATAGCTGCTATCATATATATTTATGTGGATCAGGCAATCCATCAAACAGAGCAGTGGTGGGGCTATCTAAATGGAGCGTTCTTTGTTGGTTTTTTAATCGGAAGCGTCCTTTGTATGAGGTTTGCAGGCTTCGTTGATCGAAACAAGTATCGTTTTATGGGAATCGGCGCGCTTGTAGCAGGCATTCTAACGATTACATTTGGGATGATAAGCAATCCTTGGACAGCTTTCATTCTATCGTTAGGTATAGGGCTATTTGGGCAATTAAAAAATATTCCGCAGCAAACAATCATCCAGCGCTCTGTATCCAAGGCAAAATTAGTTACGGTGTATACGAGCCTAGGAGCAGTAGCTACAGGTGTCTTTGCTCTGTCCTCATTGGGGGTAGGGGTTCTCTCCGAAATGTTAGGTGTGCGTGCTGTGTTTATTGTTTCGGGTATCCTATTATTGACCGTTGCCATTGTCGTAGCAAAAAACAAGAGAGTATGGGCTATATAAGAGGGGGAGCGTATTCTATTGAATACGCTTTTCTTTTAAGAACTTTTACCATCCTTTTTCCTCCAATATAAATTAATTGACCTGTTCCGTTAGTTGAACAAGAATATCGTGAATTTAGATAAGCTCAGTGTATCATGTTCAGTAAACTTTAACAGAGCCAAAGAATAAGATTATAGTCTAGCTTCATCTTGATCATACTTCATCCTTTTTGCCGAGGTTATTTATTCTCGGTTACTTTACAATAATAAAGAGAACATTATACATAGAAAGAGGTTTTGATGATGAAGGTATTAGGAATAAGCGGCAGCTTACGAAAAGATTCAGTAAATACAAAGCTTTTAAAAATAGTAGGTGCGAATCTTCCAGAGGGAGTAGAGTTCGAGCTAGCTAATTATAGAGGGGTTCCTTTGTTCAACCAAGAGCTAGAAAAAGATGTTCCAGCTAGTGTTTTAGCATTCAAACGTCAGATTGAATCTGCGGATGTACTGGTGTTTGCGACTCCGAACTATAACGGATCCATCCCGGGAGTATTAAAAAATGCAATCGACTGGGCATCAAGACCAGCATTAGATATGAAAAACTCCTTCAACGGAAAAATCGGTATGGTGATTGGTGGATCTCCAGGAATTTCTGGCACGCTAGTGGCACAGCTTCATTTGCGAGAAATTTTGGCGAACTTAAATGTATTATTTGTTTCTCAGCCAAGAGTGCTGGTAGGAAATATTCATCAATTGATTGATGAAAATGGAACACTTGCGTTGGACGAACGTAATGACACACTTTTAAAAACATTGATTGAAGAGACTTTGAAATTAGTTAAATAAACGTAACAATGAAAGCCGGTGAATTTACGTAGGAGTAAATTTGCCGGCTTTTAAAGTACAAAAAATTTAAACTGGAAGGCAAGTGGACATAGGCCATGAACTCCCCAATAGAAGCATTTGCTACAAAAAAACGCCTGCTTTTTTAAACTTTTGATCTCTAGAAGGGAAATTTTGGTGTCCTATAGAATAAAGTAATAGGTAAAACAATCTAAAGGGGGTAAACGTGGCCTATTAAACTACTTAGCTTTGTACTAGTGGTTATTGCGGTTTGAAGCTAACACATGCTTTGTTTAGAATTCTTTGGCTACTGGTTAGAATTCCAAGAATAGATAAAAAGGGGAAACGAATGAAAACAAAATGGCTTTTGAGTAGCAGTGCCGTGAT
>CAKQHO010000016.1 GCA_934234185.1 uncultured Psychrobacillus sp.
TGTACAATCTTCCTCTCGTTAAAAGAAGTTCCGATGTATTTGGGTACATATCAATTGCTTCATTAATTAAAGCAATTGCATTTGTAAAATCACCTAATTTGGCGTACATATCGGATAATACTAATCGAAAGGAATAAGTCGGAGCAATCATCCTTTCAAATGTTTTGAAAGCCCCATAGCTATAATAGGTTCTTTGTACAAAGAGAGAATACCCTTTGTCGTTTGATCCTTCAAAAATGTCCAGCATTTCTTTCCCTTTTAACAAATAGTCAATTGCCTCTTCAGTGCGATCAAGTTCATCTAATACAAGCGAAAGCATATAGAAATAGGACGGTATTGTATTAGGTGTATCAATTGTCTTTAAAAACCATTGGACAGCTTCTTCATATTGTTCATTACGGTAATAGGCCATTGCAAGCTCATAGTATGTTGAAATGACAGTAGAAGGATTTTCCCTCTTAATCGCCTCATGAAGGTCCCGAATCGACTCGTCATATTTTTCTAGATCCTTATAAGCTAAACCTCGAGTATACCAACTTAAATATTCTTCACTATTTAATCGAATAGCTTCATCTAAATCCTTTATTGCTTCTTCTTCTCTATCTAATTCTCTAAAAATATGTGCTCGTCTCTCATAAAAATCATATTTTTCTGGATATTTTTTTATAAGTTCCCCCAAAAGATCAATGGCTTCATCAGAATTTCCGATGCTATGTAAGGACTCAATTAACAACTTCCAATCTCTTATCGAACGAATTGCCTTTTTTCCTTTTACTAGGTACTTAGCTGCTTTAGGGTAATTCTTCTTTTTTGCATAATATTGACCAATCCATTTCCAAAACAACATATTAAGCTCACCTCAACTTAAAAATAACAAAACTTCTAACCACATTCTTTTTTACCTCATTTTAACATATAACTTTTTCGATTTTCATTCTAATAAAACAAGTATTTTTTCTTTATTGAATAAGAACACTCTTACTTCTCCTAAATTACGCGAATAATAATAAGGTGGAAACAGTACTCACTGTACGAAAAAACGAATTCCATAATCGGAATCCGTTCTTCGGAAATTATTCTACTAACTCCAATCAAACAACAGCCTCGGAATGCGTGGAGTGTATGTTGCAGCAAAAGGGTGCTGGTGGACTTAATTAACGCTTCAATTCCTATTTAAGTGAATGGATCCCAATTTTTAACTGTTGCTTATTCAACAATCATAGGAGCTGTTTAAATTCCCCAGTTATTCAATAGGCAAATGCTTTATGAATTCGTAGGTTGATGATCCAGTGTTGTTTTTACAGCAAGATATGGATAGTGGAAAAATTAACACCATGATAAATTTAGGTCAATAGCAATTCAAACAGAGTCACCTAAATTGTAATTATCATCAACCCAAACTAAAAAATTGAATCGATCGGCAGCTTTTTAATAGGGGTAAATATATGATAGTCCGAATCAAGGTGATGAATGCTATTAAAAACTTGAATAAGTTCAATATCTGATTGACCTCTTTCTTGCTTTGAAATTTTTAAAAACCTTGCGAAATCGGTTTTTAACACATCTCCCACATCAACAAGGTCACCAGAGTAGTGGAACTTAGCACAAAAGATTTTCGGCACATCTATGTTGAAGTAGAACGGTTTATCTACTTGTATATCAAATGGAATGCCAAATAGAGCATTGAAACGAGTTGAATTTGGATGGCAATTTGAATAGACCATAAAACAAGGACCAGATATGGTCTCATCTATTGTTTCTAAGAGCATTTTCGAATGAGTGTGAATCTGTGCTTTGTAATCAGATGCCAAATCAACTTCAAATGCGATGCCTGTCAATCTAATTGCATCAAATTCTGTCAAGGTGAAATCGGTTACTACATCACCATTAATGTTTTTTAAATGGCGCTTAACGACGGAAGGTATAGGTTCTGGAAAAATGGTAGCATCTTGTTCTTTTAATGAGCTAGGAGCTACTTTAAATTGACGTTTAAAAGCACGAGTGAACGACGATTGTGATCCAAAGTTTAACTGATAGGCAATTTCCGTCAATGATAATCGGTCTTCATGTATTAATGTAACAGAGCTATTTAAACGTCTCGACAATATGTATTGATTTAAAGAACAACCCATAATTGCTGAAAATAGTCTATGAAAATAAAATTTCGACATGTTGAAGTTTTTCGATACAGACTCCACTGACAAAGGTTCATCAATATGATCTTCAATAAAAACTAAGGAATTTTCAATAATTTTATAATGATCCATTAGGGTTCCTTCCCTTCATTTTAAGTGAATATAATATCGCTATTAAGGTTAATCATTTTAAGGAGGTAAATTAATGAAAAAGGATAGAATGAATGGAATATTAATCGGTATATTTTATTTCGTTGCTGCCATAAGTGCTGTTATTGCTGTTTTATTGTATCAGCCGATACTATCAGAAGATTGGTATATGTCTTCAGTGAATGGTTCGGAAACAGCTGTTTTAGTTGGTGTAATGAATGACATCTTGCTAATTGTCACTGCAGTTGGAACAGCTGTTATGTTATTTCCGTATGTACGATTATGGAATGAACATTCGGCATTAGCATATCTTTGTTTTCGATTTATGGAAGCTGTTTTTATAGCGATTGGTGTAGTGAGTATATTAGGTTTGCTGAGTATAAGTTCTGATTACGGAGCTGGATATATAGCTAATGAAGAAACATATCACCTCATTGGAAGCGTTCTTCAATCATTTCATGCTTGGACTTTTATATTAGGGCCAAATTTAATGCTTGGCTTAAATACACTCTTGTACAGTTATTTATTATATAAAACGGAAATCATACCAAAACGGCTAGCGGTATTTGGAATGCTGACAGCTGTTATGGTATTCCTTGCCGGGTTGCTCGATATGTTTGGCATCATTGGCTCCTCCTCTACTATAAAAGGAATTATCGCCCTGCCTATCGCTATCTATGAGTTGAGTTTAGCAACGTGGTTAATCATAAAAGGCTTTAATACTAAGAAATTAGAGTTATTAAGAGGAAGCAAGAGCTAATATAATGCTAGCAAAGGGCTAAAAGAAAAAATAACTACAGAGAAATAATTCTACTCGATTTTAAGAATGATCTTCCCCTTTGTGCGTCCACTTTCAACGTGCTTATGTGCATGTACAATTTCATTAATGGAAAAGTACTTTTCAATTACGGGTCTTAACTTTTCTTCTTCTATAAGCACTCGTAAAATGTCCAAATCCCTGTCATTTGGTTGTGCAAGATGGGTCTTAGCTTTCTTGCTTCCTACAATTGACCCTATCAACAACTGAAGTGGATGATACTTGGGGTAGAGTGGGTGTTCTGTTATATATACCGCTTTCGGTTAGAGAACGCAAACAACTGAAGAAGGTCTTTTTTCCGACAGCATCTAGTATGACATCATATTTTTTTCCGTTACGTGTGAAATCTTCCTCGGTATAATCGATTACATGATGAGCACCTAGATTTTTAACCCACTTCATATTTGATGTACTACAAACTGCAGTTACTTCAGCGCCTAAATAAACTGCAAGTTGAACAGCAAAATGTCCCACTCCGCCAGAGGCCCCGTAAATCAAAACCTTATCACCTTCTTTTACTTTTCCTACATCTCTCAAGGCTTGTAGGGCAGTTTGTGCAGCACATGGTATTGCAGCAGCTTCGTCAAAGCTTGCGTTATTTGGCATAATGGATAAAACACTTTCTCTCGGGCAGACATATTCAGCATGTGATCCGACACAACTTCCAAAAACATGATCACCAATCTTAAATTTTTTCACATTTTTTCCTACTGCTTCAACGACATCTGCAACGTCTATTCCTAAAATTTGTGTTTTTGGCTTTGTAAGACCATTTTCAATTCTTGTAGGTAAGTAACCTTTTCGATATAGCGTGTCATATTTATTAACAGATGCAGATTCCACTTTTATTAATACCCTATCTTCATCTTTGATGAACGGTTTCTCAATATCCCTGATATCCATTACTTCGGGAGAACCATAAGAACTATAAATTGCTGCTTTCAACTGTTTAACCTCCAGTTTTTATCTGACCAATTCCTTCTTGAAACCATAAATTTAATTCAGCTTATTTCTTAGGTATTTTTCATAGGTGATTATCCCTTTTTTTTGCAGAGGATTTGTATTTTTTCCTTCAATTAAAGAATTGTAAAGTTTTCCTGAGAAAGGAATACTTAAAACTTCATTGGTTTCATTATTAATTTTAATTTTCAACTCCGCCATTTTTCTTAATGTCATGATCTCTGGACCACAAAAATCATCTAATTTCCCTTGTGGGCCTTTTTTAACTAAATCGATTAAATATCTAGCAAACTCATTAACATCGACGCTTTGAAATTTAACCCTTCCAGGGATTATATACCTTTTTAAGAAAGGCTTTGATAAGAGTAAATTCTCCACAAAGCTATGAAACTGAGTTGCGCGAGCAATTGTATAGGGTACAGAACTATTTTTTAATAATTCTTCTGCTTTGTATTTAAGTCTATAATAGTTGAAGGGGATTTCCTCAATTCCTACTATTGATGGATAAATAAAAAGTTTTATATGATGCAGCTTGCTTAAAAGTTTTTCAAACCCAGCAACCTCAATATTTTTAGCATTTTTTATCGGGCTAGTTGCTGCGTGAATAATTACATCAACATCTTTTACTGCTTCTTCTAAACCTTCGCCAGTTAATAAATCGCTGTAAACCCATGTAAAGTCGACTCCTTCTGGTTTTCTTCTCGAAGTTATTTTTACCTGATAATCTAAACTTTTTAATTGCTTTAACAAAGCCGACCCTAATTGTCCTGTTGAACCAGTCACAAGTATTCTCAAGTACAACTCTCCCATTCAGATGGATTATCTTTGTATTGTATATTCAGAAGTTTGTTACTTTATTCTACTATCCTTCTTATACCATTTATTTGGAAGCATTCAAATATTTTCAGTAAGATCACGCTCAAAGAAAAATGGTGATTAACATTCTTAATTGCCATTGTCGTCTATAAAATAATTTAGGTTGAGTTCTGTACTTCAAAAATAAAGCACAGAAATTAAATGATGACTTAAAGAGATTATGAAGATTAATACAGAAAGAATAGAAACTAAACTCTCCCGTTAATTCCATAACTTCAACAAGAAATTCTTAAATTCCTTTTTAAACAATAAGAAAAAACGAATTCCAAAATCGGAATTCGTTCTTCGTAAGTTATTATATTAACTCCATCCAAGCGACCGCTTCACAGTGAGTCGACTGCGGGAACATATCCACCGGTTGAATCTCCTTTGTTATATACCCACCATCCTCTAGGATGCGCAGATCACGTGCGAGAGTGGCCGGGTTACAGGATACGTATACCACTCGCTTTGGACGTTGTTCAATTATTGTAGTCAGTAGTGCTTCGTCACAGCCTTTGCGCGGAGGATCTACTACTAGCACGTCGGCTTGCTTCCCTTCCTTGTACCAGCGAGGGATGACCTCTTCGGCTGGACCAGCTTCAAAGTAGGTGTTTGTGAAGCCATTTAGCTCGGCGTTCCGCTTCGCATCCTCAATTGCTTGAGGAACGATTTCTACTCCTAATACCAGCTTCGCTTTTTGTGCAAGGAATAAAGAAATAGTACCGATACCACAGTATGCATCAATCACCGTTTCATCTCCAGAAAGCTGTGCATAGTCAAGTGCCTGCTTGTACAGCACCTCCGTTTGCTCTGGGTTCACCTGATAGAAGGAGCGAGCAGAGATTTCAAATCGAACATCTCCGATCATATCCTCAATGGTAGGCTTGCCCCACACTAGATTTGTTTCATCTCCAAAAATCACATTCGTGTTCTTCGGATTAATATTATGCATGATAGAAGTCACCTTTGGCAAGATGTCACGAATCAGCTGAATAATTTCGTTTTTCTTCGAAAGACGAGCGTGCTTCGTGATTAGCACGACCATTACTTCTCCAGTAGCTCTTCCTTTACGCACCATTAGATGACGCAGCTGTCCTTTTTTCGTTTCTTCATTATATGGATTTAAATCTAGCTCGACTGCCTTCGCCTTCAGCACACGCATCAGCTGATCTGCCTCATCCGTTTGAATCAAACAGGTTGGAGTATCAGCAATTTTATGCGATTTGGCCTGATAGAATCCTGCAACTACTTGCCCGTCTCTCAGCCCAAAAGGAATTTGCGATTTGTTACGGTATTCCCAAGGCTTATCCATTCCTTTAACTGGTAGTACTGGCGCATCTATTTTTCCAAGACGCTGCATGACATTCCGGACCATTTTTTCCTTATACTTAAGTTGCCCCTCGTAGCTCAAATGCTGAAGCTGGCAACCACCACATTCGTAAAATACTGGGCAAGTGGCGTCTACCCGATCTGGTGACGGTTCAATAATATTAACCAATTTTGCAAAGCCATAGTTTTTCAATGTCTTTAATACATGAACCTCTGCTGTTTCTTCCGGTAAGCCCCCATGGATAAATAAAGGGTAGCCATCTATCTTTGCTACCCCGGAACCATCGTGTGTTAAATCCTCTATATATACTGTTAATTGATCATTCTTTTTAACTGGTGTGTTCACGTTATTTCTCCGTTCTTCTATAATGGACTTCATTATATCAAAAATATCTAAAATGAGGGAGGAACTTGATTTAAAACAAAAAAAAAGCAGACTACTCTGCTTTGTTTAATTGCTTTATATTCTTCTTCTCTAAAACTGTCCATTGCATGGAAGGTATGACATTTTTGTTTAACCTATTTACAAACAATTGGGCAGATGATAAATTATCAAAAATCTTTGTCGCGTGGCTGTTTGAGTTCTTCAACGTCTCAGTGGTTCCGTTAATAACCCGAATAATTACATACATAAAGTCCACTCCAAATTTTTGACATATAATCATAAATTGTTACAAAAATATTATCTCATAAATCAAATATTTTGTATATATAATTTCTTGAATGTAATCAAATGGTAATATTAAAAAAACCTCGATTTCTCGAGGCTACTAATTTTTATTTCTTCGTTGCAGCTTTATCTTTGGGTGCAACCCAAAAAGCAATCACAATAGATAAAATCAAAACGATAAAGGGTGCGTAAGTGATCAAAAACTTATCCATTTTGTTTCCTCCTTAAGCGTGATTATCTTTTTTTCCACTTATATAATCTTTATTAAACAAAAATAACTTTAACAATAAATACAGAGACGGCAGTAATAAGGCTAATCCTGCGATAAAGGCCACTATTAACGAGATGGCCATTGCCTCATTTGTAAAGCTATCGTAGATGGACACGTATGGATATAGCAGGTACGGATAATGCGAAAAGCCATAGGCAAAAAATGCGACAAAGAACTGTCCTACAAGAAGGACAAATGCCCATCCGTAGCTTTTATGTGTGTATATCAACCATACAGTACATAAGAAAAGTAAAAAGGAAATACCAAATGCCCACCATATATCTAGCATGTTTTGATAATGTTCGGGATTATGAGCTCGTAGCTCTACAATAATCCCTGATGCAGTGACAATGGTAGGGACAGACCAAATCAAGGCATACTTTCTGAGTAAGGCTGTAGCCCTTGCATCACCTGCCTTATTAGCATACCAGGTTAAAAATACGGCAGAAATATAGAGCACCGCTGATAGGCTTAACGCAACAATTGACCAGGTTAACGGACTTAAAAAGAGACTTAGATAGTCCAACACTGGATTTCCGTCAATCATCTCAATAAAGCCACCCTCTGAAATGGTCAGTACTATGGAAAGCGCAGCAGGCAAAAACAAACCCGACAAACCATACATAAACGAGTACCCCTTATGACCTCGTGACCCGTAGGTTTCAAATGCATAATAGGAGCCGCGTATTCCTAGCAATATTAAAGCAATGCTTGCTGGGACAAGCAAGGAAGTCCCATAATAAAAGGCAGTCTTAGGGAAGAAGCCAATGATACCAACAAAGAAAAAAACTAGAAATACATTTGTTACCTCCCAGACTGGTGAAAGGTAACGTTGAATGATATTTGTTAAGATATGCTGTTTCCCGGTAATCAAGCTATAGGCATTAAAGAATCCTGCCCCAAAATCGATAGACCCAACTATTAAATATCCAAATAAGAATACCCAAAGGACAGTGATTCCGATGATTTCTAATGTCATGTAATATCACCGCCCTTTTTAATATGTCGATCCTTCAGTTCCTGCTCTACCGGATTTTTTCTAAACATCCTTGTCAGTACAACCACACTACCGACTCCAAGGATAATATATAAGCCAGCAAACAGCATAAGCATCAAGTCCACATGCTCACTCGTCGTTGCAGCTTCCTCTACTCTCATAATTCCCCTTAAAATCCAAGGCTGACGTCCCACCTCTGCGTACCACCAACCTGCTTCAATCGCAATAATAGATGCAGGTCCTCCAAAGAACATGACCCAACGGTAAAATCTTGATTCTACAAACCTCCATCTTAATCGTTTCCCAAGCCAGAAAAGACCCGATATTCCGACCAACGCTACTCCAATAGTTACCATGGTGTCAAAGAGGTAATGAATGTACAGGGGAGGTATTTCATCTTCTTCAAATTGATCTAATCCAATTACCTCGGCAGTTGGATTTCCGTGCGCCAAAAAGCTAAGAGCATACGGTATTTTAATCGCATATTTTATTTCACCATTATCTAGTATTCCATACATCATTAACGGGGCACTTTCACTAGTTTCTAAATGCCACTCTGCAGCTGCAAGCTTTTCAGGCTGATATTCTGCTAAATACTTTCCAGAGAAATCTCCAATAAGAGCCGTTGCTATCGAGAAAACAAGTCCTAGCTTCATCGTTAAATATAACGCTTTTTTATGGTAGGCATGATTGGAACCCTTCAATAATCTAAAGGCAGCTATCGATGCTAGTATAAAGGCTGACGTCATATAGGCGGTAGAAACAACGTGCGCAACCTTCGTAGGCATTGCCGGGTTAAACATAGCAAGTAGCGGGCTTATATTCACTAAGCTTCCGTCTACAATATCAAACCCTTGTGGCGCATTCATAAAAGCATTCACAATGGTTATAAATACAGCAGAGAAAGAAGCTCCAATAGCTACTGGAATCAGTAAAAGCAAATGCTTCTTCTGATTTTCAAATCGATCCCATGTATATAGATAAATACCGAGAAAAATAGCCTCAAAGAAAAACGCAAAGGTTTCCATAAACAACGGAAGTGCTATGATATGACCTGCCAATTCCATAAAATTTGGCCAAAGCAGAGACAGTTGCATCCCAATTGCAGTTCCTGTCACAACCCCTACAGCTACTGTGATGACAAATCCACGTGCCCAACGCCTAGCCAGCAATATGTAATGTTCATCATTCTTCTTAATCCCTACCCATTGGGCAATCATAATCATCAGTGGGACTCCTACTCCAATTGTCGCATAGATAATATGAAAGGATAGGGTCAGCTCGGTTAGGACGCGACTATAAAAAACTGCTTCTTCATTACCCAATTTTCTCCCTCCCTAACTCCCAAAAATTCTTCCTGCAATAGAAAGCAGCATTATTCCAGCCACTAAAAAGGCCAGCCAAATTAAATATTTTTCCTGTTTTTTATACATGACCGCGCGTCTCCTTTTATTCTAAAAATACACTTTCCTAGTTATTACCCGTCATGTAAGCTTTTAACATCTAATACATAACCTTTATTTAAATTTATTAATTGAAAGGGAATGAGTAGAAGTAAATTTTAAAAATAAGGCAAAGAGAAAGCAAAAAACCTAGCGTGATGTACGCTAGGTTTTTCTCAAGGTCTGTCTTGTTCACGAATTTCATCGATTGGAACAAACATCTCAATATGTCTATATAAGTTTTGAAAGGTCGCAGGTATTTCTCCGCCATACTCCCCATCTAGGTTTAGCAAAACCTTGTCTTCTGAGGTTACTTTAATATGACTTGCTTTTTTATGAATAACATGTGGATCTGATAAATGCTCTCCTCGAATAGCCAGTGTCGCCAAGCGAATAAATTCTGCTATGTTTACTTTCTTTAAAATTAACAAAGAAAATTTCCCATCATTAATGCTGGAGTTCGGGGCCAGCTTTTCAAAACCACCAACCGAATTGGTAAGGCCAACTAAGAACATCATCGCTTCGTCCTCAAATACTTCACCGTCATATTCAATACGGACCTTTGTAGCATTAATCGATGGCAGCATTTCAATCCCTTTTAAATAATACGCCAGCTGACCAAGCATCGTCTTTAGCCTACTTGGCACCTCATAAGTAAGCTCGGTAATTCTTCCTCCACCTGCAATGTTAATGAAATAACGATCATTCACTAAACCAACATCCACGGGAATGGAATCTCCCTTTATAATTATATCTACGGCCTTTTGAATATCTCGTGGAATGTGGACCGCTCTGGCGAAATCATTCGTAGTACCCATTGGGATTAAACCAATTTTCGGTCTGTTGTCAAATTGACTAACGCCTGCTACGACTTCATTCAACGTTCCGTCTCCACCTGCAGCGACAATAATATCATATCCATTAACAACAGCTTTCTTGGCAGCCTCGATTGCATCACCTTCTCCGGTTGTTGCATGACAAGATGATTCATAACCTGCAATTTCTAAAGCCTCCAACACTTCTGGTAAATGTCTTTTAAAAAGCTCTCTACCAGAGGTCGGATTATAAATAATCCTAGCTCGCTTCATACAGATTTCCTTTCTTCTTTACAATTTCATTATACAAATAAGACTACAAAACAAAGCAAAAAGTTTCGTACATTCAAAAGAGCCGACAGTAGCCGACTCTATCGCTTCTTATTTTTGAAGAACCTGCATCCAGCTATTGCGAATACTCTCGTATACCGCCAAGTGAAATTCCTTATTTTTTACAAACTCCGTCATTAAATTCTCGTAAAATTTCTTTTGTTCTTCCTCAAATGCCGGGTCCTCTTTCACAGGTAGCTCTGCTCTTCCTTCCATCACAAAGCTTTGTACACTATCCGCACGAGGTCCCCACTTAGCAAGTACCTCTCCATCTTCGCTTAATAATAAATACACAGGAATCGAGCGTCCGCCATTTGTTAAATACTGATCCATTAGTTCTAGATTTTCATCACGAAGAACAGTACGAATCTCAATATCTGCAGCTTCTGCTATTTTGCGTAGAATGGCATTATTCATCATTGCATCCCCGCACCAATCCTCTGTAATAGCCAGTATATGTGGTGATTTCATTTTTAATAGTTCAATAAATTCATCATCCGCTGGCACCTCAAAATCCTCATAAACCGCAAATGACTCCTCTTTTTTCGTAGTCATGTCTTCCATATAACGAGCTAACGGTTTCGCTCCCTCAAAATACTCTTGTTCTGATTGCAATTTGAGAACCCCCTTTTTTTAAAGTATACTTTCTTTCAAAATGTTATTCAAATAAGTTGCCAGTCAAATATGCTTCATCATTTTAAAAGAGCTCGAGTGACACAATAAACTTTATACAAGAAAAGCACAAGTGTCTATGTGTTCCTCGGCAAGCAAATGGAGCTGAACAATAAAAATACCATGAACACCAGGTTCATGGTGAAAACTATGCATTTTATACAGACAGAGACATTTATTCAAATTTTTATTTATTGCACTTGATATGTCGGCTTCACACCTTGAAGTACCTCTACCACGTTTTTAGCGGTTTTTGTTCTCAGCTCTTTTACTGCCTCTTCGGAATAAAATGCACTATGTGGGGTTACATAGATATTTGGGAGTGTTAACAACTCACTTTCCAAAGGGATTGGCTCTATTTCTACCACATCAAGAGCAGCACCTGCGATTTTTCCCATTCTAATTCCTTCAATCAAGGCTTCTGTTTGAATAATGGGTCCCCGAGCTGTATTAATAATAAAAACACCAGTCTTTAACTGCTCCAAATTTTTTAAGCTTATTAAGTGTCTCGTGCTCTCCACAAGTGGCACATGAATGGAAATTATATCTGCTATTTGCAAGATTTCATCCAATTCCATCTTTTGTACTCCATACTTTTTCATCTCATCCTCATTTACAAATGGATCGTAGACTACAATCTTTTGAAAACCCAGTGGCTGAACTTTTTCAACAACTCTTTTTGGTATTTTCCCAAAGCCGAGTATAGCAAGAACTTGATTCTGAAATCGATAAATAGGCGTTCCGACACTAAAATCCCAAACTCCGTTTTTAACTGCATTATTTAGCTCAACGATTTTACGGGTCCATGACATGAGCAAAGCAACGGTATGATTAGATACCTCTTCTATTCCATAATCGGGTACATTGCAGACGATTATCCCTAGCTCACTAGCAGTCTTTAAATCAATAGTATCGACACCTACACCATACCTCGAAATAACTTTACATTTGCTAAGATTTCTCAAAACTTTATCTGATAAAGGAGCATATTGATTAATAATAGCATCAGCCTCCCTGGCTGCTTCTATTACCTCCTCCTCAGTCCTACACTGAGTTTTGATAAACTCTATTTCTAATCCACTTTCCTCGAATATTGTTTCCTCGAAGTCTAATTGCTCAAATTCATAGTCTGTAATGACCACTTTCCATCTCACAATAGTCCCCCCCTATATTTTAGCAATTCCTAACCCCTTCGCACCAAGTTCAGAAGTCTTTGCTTCTGGATAATAACGTTTAATCATCTCAACACCTATTGATGCGCGGCGCACCCTCTCACTTACTAATGCTAAATTAGTAGTTTCCCACTGTTTACCGGAAGGATAAACATCTGGATGGTTACGTAATCCAAACTTAATATATACGGGAGAAAGTACACGAATTATTTCTGGAATTTCATAATAACGTAAAAAGCCTCCAAAGTTGTCTGGAACCTCAATATATATATCAATTGGAATATCAATCGCTTGCCTGATAGCAGCAAGTTTAGGCAGAGTTAAAGACGACGGTACATTATATGTATTCGCACCTAAATCTTCCATTATCTTTACAGACACTGGATTGCAAGCCCCCATTTGTACGGAGACTTTTACAACAAAATCATTTGAAAGAAGTCCTTCATCTTTCATTTTTCGAGTCATATATAGCAATCCTTCATCGGCTATTAATGCCCCTCTTAGCCCTAGCTTTTCTCCTCTGATTAAGTCCTCCATAGCATATACTAATTGATTCGCACCTTCATGCCTTAGAGCTTGTGATTTTCCTGCTGCTGTTAATGGGCCAGCACTTATATCCCAAGTTCCACGCGGACCAACAAACAAGCTTAGTTCCATGCCTCTTTCAGCAGTTATTCTACACATTTCTCTTATTTCTTTATCTGTTTGGAGCATGATCCCACTGCCTTGAGAAATCCGATGTATGGTCAAACCATATTCATCTATTGCCTTTATCGTCTCTTTTAACGCTAATGGCCCCTCCACGCTTGGTAGCTCAATACGATATTGTGCTCCATCTGGAAATCGTTTTTTAGATGTTGGTAATTCGGAATAATCACTTATCGGATAACCTAATTTTTTTAACAATAGTTCAGATTGGTTCATCTTATCTCCTCAGCCTCTAATATATTTTGTAGTAATTCTTTCATTCTATTTTTAACTAAATCATTAGAATCAAAAAATGGCTTACGGTATCCTACTTCTCTGTCTGGGAACCATCTTAGATGAACTGCCTCTTTCATCGTTAGAAAGAAGCTAGGGTGCCAAGAATATATATCCATTAATTTCGATATTTTTAAATGAAGAACTTCGATTTTGGAAAAATCCTTTTTTTGAATAGCATTATAAAGTTGAACAGATATCTCAGGCAAAAATACCGAAGTTCCATTAATACTACCTGCAGCACCAAGTATTTGAGTATCAAGAATATGCTCATCAAAAGCACAGTACACATTAAATCCAGAATAATTATTAGAAATTTGTTCAATAACAGATCTTATACGACCAATGTTAGGTACCGTTTCTTTGATACCCTTAATATTTGAAAATCTTTCAACAAGCTCCTTAATTACTTCAATGGGAATTTCCTGTCCTGTTAATTGAGGAATATTGTATAAATAGATATCGTTTGGAACACTTTTTGAAATCTCACTATAAAACTCAATCATTTGTTCATTTGTCATATTCCAATAATAATGATTAACTACCATTACTCCCTTAGCTCCTAAATCGGTTGCATGAACAGCTAACTGAATGATTTCCTTTAATACTGTTCCTCCGACACCGCACATAACTGGGACTCTATTATTAATATGAGAAATCATTTCTGCAATATAGCTTTTCTTTTCCTTTAATGAAAGAAAAGGGAATTCTCCTGAACTTCCCAGCAGAAGAATTCCATGTACCCCTCCATCTATAATATGATCAATCATTTTTTTATTTAGGCTACTATCAATTTCTCCATTTTTATCGAATAGTGTAACTATAGGTGGTATTATTCCCTCCATATATAATTTCTCCTATCCTCTTTTTATAAATACTGTTTTACTACTAGTGTAGAACTCTTTTGCTGCCTCTCCTTGCTCTCTACTTCCTGTACTAGATGATTTCATTCCACCAAAGGGTGCTTGAAATTCAACCCCTGCACTTTCAGCATTTATTCTAACTAGACCTGCTTCGATATCTTCTATAAAGTCCATTGCTGCACCTATATCTTTCGTAAATATTGAAGCACTTAAACCATATTCAACGTCATTTGCTAGCTGAATAGCCTCTGTGCTAGATTTAACTTTAATTAATACAATTACCGGGCCAAATATTTCCTCTTGAGCAATTCGCATATTGGAAGTTACGTTATCAAAAATAGTAGGCTCTACATAATAACCTGGCAGGGTTTCGGATTGAAGAGACTTTCCTCCAAAAATTAACTCTGCTCCTTCTTTCTTTCCAATCTCGATATAATCTAAAACTGTACTATATTGGTTTTCACTTGCGCATGGACCCATCCAAGTATTTTGCTCTATTCCTGAACCAACCGTAATTTTTGCTGTTTCACTCAGTAAATGGTTTTTGAAATCCTCGTAAATCTCTTCCTCTACAAAAACTCTGCTAGTAGCAGTACATTTTTGTCCTGTTGATTTAAATGCCCCACTCAATACTGCTTCTACTGATGATTGGATGTCTGCGTCTTTTAGTACGATAACAGGATTTTTCCCTCCCATTTCCAACTGTACTTTAACTAGATTCTTTGCTGCCGCTTCTGCAACCATTTTCCCTGTATTACTAGAGCCTGTAAAAGTAATTCCGTTAATTTTAGAACTGTTTATTAATTCATTGCCTATAGTTGACCCGCTACCAGTGATAAAATTTAATACTCCAGCAGGCAAGCCTGCATCTGCAAAACATTGGATTACCTTTGCCGCAGTAACAGCAGCCTCTGTAGCAGGCTTAAATACTATCGTATTCCCGTAAACTAAAGCAGGCGCGATTTTCCATATTGGAATTGCAACAGGAAAGTTCCAGGGTGTGATCACTCCTACTACTCCTAAAGGGACCTTTTTGGTAAACATTAGTGCCTTGTTATCAGAAGCAGGGATTAAATCTCCTTCTTTTCGGCTCCCCTCTGCTCCGTAATATTTCAAGATAGCTATACCACGCTGTGTTTCTCCAATAGCTTCGGGTAAGGTTTTACCCATTTCTTCTGTTAACGTTTTTGCAATGTCATGCAAATTTTTCTCTAGCTGCTCCGCAACCTTGTATAAGATTTGACCACGTTGGAATTGTCCCGTTCTTTCCCATATCTTCTTAGCACTGTTAGCTGACGTTATTGCTTCATTTAGTTCTTCTACTGTGGATGATTGGACGCTACCAACCACTTCACGCGTTGCTGGATTAATACTGTCTATAAGCTTTCCGCTAGTACTTTCCTTCCATTCACCATTAATATAATTCATAAATTTTTCAGCCATATAGATCCTCCTCTAGTTTTGATTGACCGTATTCCATAAAGAGCCTATTTTGCTACTATATATTTCAACTTGATCTCCTGTTTGAAGTGAAAAATCATTGGGAGGAACTATACAAGTTCCAGTCATTAGTGCCGTTCCTGGCAAAATATCATTATCGAAAACTAAGTAACGTACTAGCTCGTCCAGTTTTCTTTTTAATTGATTAACAAATGCCGAACCTTCAAAAATTAAACGATCATCACGATAAATCCTACAAGTAATATCTATTGAATAAGGGTCCTCTATAGATTCAGGGAGTAAAATAGCTGGCCCTATCGAACAGGAATTTCTCCAAATCTTCGCTTGTGGTAAATATAAGGGGTTTTCCCCTTCAATATCACGACAGCTCATATCATTTCCTAGCGTATAACCAATTATTTCATCCTTTTCACCAATTATTAATGTTAGTTCTGGTTCAGGTATTTGCCAGTCTGAGTCTCTTCTTATATAAATCTCATCGCTTGGACCAACAAGTCTTCTCGCTGTGGATTTCATAAAAATCTCTGGTCTCTCAGCATCATAGACTTTGTCATAAAATGTCTCTTGGTTTAATTTACCCTGGGTTGCTTCATAATTCCTTGCATCCTTACTTTTTAAGTACGTCACCCCTGAAGCCCATACTTCATCAGAACTGATTGGCAGTATTAGTTTCAAGTCTTCTAGTTTTTTGTTTTCTAATGGAACTAATCCCTCCTCCTCTATATATTTATCTATTGAAATATTCCGACTTTTTAGTTCGTAATAAAACTCTACATAATTATTAAGGGGTAAATTATAAACTTCTGAATTTGGTGTAACAATTGCTGATACTACTTCTTCCATCGTGGTGATGTATCGAATATAGCGCATTATACACGTTCCTCCCATTTTTGGTATCCCAATTCCTTTGAGATTGTTGAAACACAATCTGTTAAGTACTTTAAGTTTTCCTTTTTCTTATTTTTAGAAAAATTAGCTTTAGGTGTTGATACGCTTATAGCAGCAATAACTTCTCCTGAGTAATCATAAACAGGCATTGCCACGCAAACTATACCACTCTCATTTTCTTCCACATCCATGGAATATCCTTGAGTACGTACGATTTCTAACTCTAAGAGATAGTCATTATAATTTGTAATTGTATTTTTAGTTCTTTTTTCAAATTCATAAGGACCCATTAGCTGCTCAAGCTTCGGAAGGGGAAGATAAGCCGTTAACACTTTTCCAACTGCGCTCGAATGCAAGGGAACTCGTTTTCCAATTCGAGAATAAATCACCAAAGTGTTGTGACCACTTATTTTATCAATATAAACTGCTTCCTTCCCCATTCTAGTTACTAAGTGGACAGTTTCTCCTGTTAATTCATTTAACTTTTCTAAATGGCGAGAAGATATACTTCTAATATCTATTTGGTTAACTAATAGATTCCCTCTTTCATACAATTTCCAGCCTAAGGAATAATCATTGGTCTCCTCATTTTGAGTAATGTATCCATAGTGCTTTAAGGTTTTTAAAAGGGAATGGACAGTACTTTTGTTTAAATCTAATTTAGTACTTATTTCTTTAATAGATACCTCTTTATTTATTTCATCAAAAACTTCTAATATTTCCAAAGCTCGAGCTACCGCTTGTATTATAGGCATTGCTTCCTACCTTCCTTTACATAGCCATAATTAATGTTGGTATTCCATATCTGCTTCTTCAAATACCTGAACAGGAACAACTCCCTTTGAAGCGTCGGTATGATTAACCATTCGATTTACTGCAGCCACATATTTTTGTCTTATATTCATTTTTTTCTTTCTTTCTTGATATGTTTCACTTCTATCAATATCCGTAAATAAATTCTCTTCATATTCAACGCCTTCACTAAGAGATTTAATTAAATCTATTCTTTTCTCCCTTAATTTTAAATGTAAAATATCCCCGCTTTTTAAATAACCAATACCGCCTCCATTAAAGGCCTCTGGTGTCATATGTCCTATTGCAGCTCCATACGTAACACCTGAATAACGGCCATCGCTTATAACAGTACAAATCCTCTTCAGTGTTCTATTAGCGTTTATATGTTGCATAGGGGTAAACATTTCTGGCATACCAAATGCTTCTGGCCCTTGCCCAGCAATAACCACGGCAATCTTCAAAATTCCTTTTCTAGTTATAGTTTCAAATAACTCGTTATATTCTTTATCTTTCAGATCATCATGCTCTTGAGGAGCATTATATTTTACTATTTGCAATAAATTGCTATACTCGAATATTCTTTGATCCTTGATACTATTAATATAGTTTGAGTCTAATAGGCGGTTATTTGCTTCATCCTCATTATCAAAGAACAGAACAAATGCCATTTTATCGTCAAATTGATCTAGTTGAGGTGTTGGCATTCCGCTAATTTTCACAACAGCACTTTCAAAAAAATTGCCACGTAAAACATCAACACCGCTAAATGGCCTTTTTGGTTTATTTAAAATCACTGGGTTATCATCTACATTGTCAGCTGGGAGGTTATCACTGTACTGCAGTCTTTCTCTCCAAGTTGTTCCTGTAACTGTTAAGGCATCTTGATCCATATCTATTCCGTTATTTAATAATTCATAGAATAATGTTTCCATTCCTCTACTTGAACCACTACAGCATTGCATAGCTAAAGCAAAAATATCTCTGCCTTCCGTTAAGGAGTAATTAAATAAATCTGGGACAGGTTGAGATTTTAAAATCTTTTCAACATCAAATAATGTAAATTTAAAACCTGCATAAATCATCGCAGCTACCATATGCATCATTAAATTAGTGGAACCTCCTGATGCGCTATGTATTCTAACAGCATTTTTTATATTGGCTTCTACTATACCTGCTACTCCGAATTCTCCTTTATTTATCATGGTAGCTAAGGCATCAATAGCTATATTTATTTGCTTTTGATTTGGCGGCTCAATTAATAGTTCTAATTCAGGATGCACTAACCCCAAACCTGCTACTAAATGTCTTGAACTATTACCAGTTCCATTAAAAGCACAAACACCACCTTGACTATCACATGTTGCAGCTGCTAAACGTTTTTCAAAGTATTTATGTTCCGTTTCGCTAATTATTTCTTTTTCTACTGCTCTTTCAAATACTCCTTGGAATGAAGTATTGGAGGAACACTGTAAAATATAGTTCATCGTATCTTTTAGATCATCCCCTATATCTTGATGTCCCATAGCAACAGCTTTATCATAAACTTGGTTTAACCCAATTATTACATCCCCGGGAATTGTACCACCCTTTAGAACATGCGCTGGGGCAAAAGTTGCAAAAAAGGGAGGATCTCCTCTAAATTTTCTTAATCTATCTAAATGAGCTAAGCCACTCACAACTCCTAAAGGTTGCTTATCACATCCCTGAATAACAAATGCGCCATGATAGCTATGTGCTTCTAGCTGATTTACAATCATTTGAGCAACTGCATTTCTACTTTGAAGAGAATAGCTCATCCCTTGATTGGATTGTGCTGTACCATCGCACATTACTGGAGTTGAAAAGTAGAAAGGCACACCGCCATTTTGCCATATTCTAATTGCCGCTCTTGAGGAAGTCATATAATCCATAATATGAGCTGGATGGTCGGCAGACCCACCAATGATGGCAATCCTTGGTGCATCGTTTTCTAAGCGATTTACTATTTCCTCTAATGTCCAATCAGGGGCTCCGCCTTCATAGAATGGCCCTAAAATTTTCTTAGCATTATCTAACAAGCCTGCTGCTGTAATAGGTTCATTGGCTTTCCCTTGGACATTCGTTTTATATGGATTTATACGACTTTCAACATATGGAAAAAGCATTAGTTTTCCTCCTTTTTATTTTAAAAACGCTAAGGATAAGTAAGGGATAAATGTGATAAAAAAAAGAACAATTGTCATTACGATGATAAAGGGGATTATTTTTCTAGATAAAGCCTCTAAGGAAATTCCCGAAATACTAGCCCCAACAAAAAGGTTCACTCCTACAGGAGGCGTTATAAATCCTATAGCCAAGGCAACGATCATAATTATTCCAAAATGAATTGGATCATACCCAACCTGCACTGCAATTGGTAGAAGAATTGGAGTTAATATGATAATGGCTGCAATTGTATCCATAAAACAGCCAACTATTAGTAGTAATACCATGATTAAAAGTATAATTACTGTCTGATTAGAAGAAACTGACAACATTGCTGTTGCTATCTTGTTAGGAATTTGTTCCATCGCCAACAATTTTCCGAAGGCAGTTGCACTACCTACGATAATCAATATAGTTGCAGTCATTAATGCCGAGTCTATAAAAACTCCTGTTATGTCTTTCATTTTTAATTCACGGTAAACAAATGCACCAATTATAAATCCTACAAAAACTGCAACAGCAGCAGCTTCAGTCGGTGTAAAAATACCACCGTATATCCCACCTAATATGATTACTGGAATAAGTAAAGACCATTTAGCTCTCCAAATTTGCTTCATAATATTTAAAAAAGATATTTTTTCAGCTGCACCTTTGTAACCCGCTTTTTTGGAATAGTAGAAAGCATATACCATTAATCCAAGTCCTACTAATATGCCTGGAATAATTCCTGCTATAAACATATCTCCAATAGAAACACTTCCGGAAACTCCATACATTACCATCGGAATAGATGGTGGAATAATAACACCTATAGAACCTGCAGAAGCTACCACAGCTGTAGAGAATTTGATATCATAGCCTTTTTTCACCATAGCTGGAATCATTATTCCTCCAACTGCTGCTACTGTAGCAGGTCCAGAACCTGATATAGCTGCAAAAAACATACATGTCACGATGGCTGTTAGTGCTAATCCACCAGTGACCGATCCTACCAATGATTCAGCTACTGCAATCAACCGGGTTGATATTCCACCTTTCCCCATTATTTCTCCTGCTAATATAAAGAATGGAATTGCTAGTAAAGGAAAGGAGTTAGCAGAGGTAGTCATTTCTTTCATAATAAATTCAAGGGGAATAGATCCGCTTACTAAAAGTGCTATCATGGAAGATAAACCTAACGCTATTCCAATCGGTACCGTTAAAATTAAGAGAATTGCAAACGAAATAAATAGTATTACTCCCACAAAAAAGTCACCTCCTATATTTTCGGAATATCATTATTAATAAGCTCATGACCTTCTCGATAAGCTCTTGTCTCTAATACAATTCTTTGAACAAGGCGTATGCTTGTTAATAACATTCCAATTGGCATGCCTAGATACATTATTGACATTGGAATACCTAAAGAAGGTGCTCTTTGACCGCTTTGGTGAATGGCCTCAAAAATTGTAAATCCATAATAAACTGCATAAACTGCAAAAAATAAAAATAATAAATGTGCAACTAAATTAATAAAATATTTACCTCTTAATTTAAAAACAGTTAATAAAGCTTCAACTCTAATATGCTTTGCTTTTTTGACTCCATAGCTTATCCCGATATAGATTAACCATATGAAAGCAAAACGAGCTAATTCCTCAGACCAAGAAAGGGAATTTTCTAGTACATAGCGCATGAAAACTTGCAATATAGTAACTATACTCATGGTCACCAGCAGGATAAGTAGTATTACTCGTTCAGTATTGGTATCAAGCCATTTAATAATCGCCATTTTTATCCTTCTTTCTAAGTATTTTTATATCAAATACACTTAAAAAAATGAAAGTTAGTTAGTAAAAACTAACTTTCATTAGCAGTATAAAATTACTTAGCTTTATCAATCGCATCCATATATTTCTGTACAAACTCTTCTCCGATAGTTGATTTAAATTTTTCAATAACTGGTTGAACAGTCTCTTTTAGTTTGTTAATTTCTGATTCACTTAATTTTGTATATTCCATTTGGACTTTTAGCTCTTCTAATGCCTCAGTTGCAGTCTTACGTGATAACTCTCTATTATGCTCTCCAGCTTCTAACGCTGCCTCTTCGATAATCTTTTGTTCTTCATCTGACAAAGTGTCCCACACTTTTTGGCTAATTAAAAATATAAATGGTGAATAAATATGATTCGTTTCAGTTAAGTGTTTTTGTACTTCCGGGTATTTCTCTAATAAGATGGTAGGATATGGATTTTCTTGACCATCAATTGTTTTTTGTTGCATAGCCGTGAATAATTCCGTAAATGCCATAGGCGTTGGGTTAGCACCCATTTCCTTCCAAGCCGCTAAATGAATTTCATTTTCCATTGTTCTAATTTTTAATCCCTTAATATCTTCTACAGAGTTAATAGCACGTTTACTATTTGTTAGCTGACGAAAACCATTTTCCCACCATGCTAACTGAAGTACTCCTTGAGAAGAGGCCTTCTCTGCTAACTCATCACCAAATTCTCCTTGTAAAACTGAATCAACTATTTTTGTATCAGTTAATAAAAATGGTAAATCAAAAACACCATATTCAGGAACAAACGTTGTGAATGGTGCAGTAGATGGGATAGTAATATCTAACGTTCCAAATTGGAGCATTTCGATAGCAGAACGATCATCTGCTAGCGTACCTGAATGGTATACCTCTACCTTCAAAGAATCTGTTTTGGCTTCGACTAATTCCTTAAATTTAACTGAGCTTTTATAGAGTGGAGTTTGATCATTCAAGCCTAAGCTAATTTTCAACGTTCTTGTTTCTCCCTCAGCTCCAGCCACTTTAGAATCAGATTCAGAATTACCACATGCAATCAGTAAAAGTGTAACCATTAAAATTGTTATAAAAAAGCTAAATTTTTTCATTTCTAACTCCCCTTTTGTTTTATAATATAAAATGCCATTCTTACTTTTATTTAAAAAGTAAACGCTTTCAATAATTTGTATTACATTTCGAAATATTAAAGTCAGTCTATTAATAGATTCATAATTCCTATCCACAAATAAACGTACCTCTACTACACCTGACATCATTTTGATATGATCATAAAATTTAGTGCTTGGAAGTAATATCTTACTGAGTACGTGTCATTATGTTGTTCAAGTTGACGTAAGGTAAATGCAGCCTTATACGGAAAAATTTCATTTGGAATGATGACTTCATATACCTACTCCTATACTTTTGGGAATCCGCAAGTATATTTTTTTAGATTTTAAAAATAATTATTTCTCTCTAAATAATTATCCACCACCACCTTTAATTTCATTTCTTCAATAATTATTCTGTGTTTTTCATTTTTGAAATTTCTTCTAATGCTGCTATTTTTAAATTATATTGTTTAGCAATAGTTTCTATTCGCATAGAACTTGTTACAATTCATTTATTTTAAAATCTTCTTCTGGCCTTTTATAAGAAAGCTCCATTGATAAAACCTACTCTTTAAAGACTTTGCTTTCCTCTTCTCATATATGGAACTACCATTCCGCAATAGTTCCATCCTTATGTCTCCAAACAGGATTTTTCCAGTTATGCCCTATTTTTTGTTGTTCCCTTACGAATTCTTCGTTTATATCAATACCTAATCCTGGTTTTGTTAAATTCTCCACATATCCCTCCTTATAATCAAAGACATCTTTATCTAGTAGATAATCCAAAATATCATTGTCCTTGTTATAATGAATTCCAATACTTTGCTCTTGAATGAATACATTATAAGCAGTTGTATCTACTTGAAGACAAGCTGCTAATGCGATTGGACCTAATGGACAGTGTGGTGCTACTGCTACATCATACGCTTCCGCCATACTTACTATTTTTTTACACTCTGTAATTCCTCCTGCATGGGATAAATCAGGCTGTATGATATCGACATATCCATCTGTTAAAAGCTTTTTAAACTCCCATCTAGAGTACATTCTTTCTCCAGTAGCAATTGGTATATTACTATGTCTAGCTATTTCCTTCAGCGCCTCATTGTTTTCCGATAACACAGGCTCCTCGATAAACATTGGACTGTACTTTTCTAGTTCTTTTGTTAATATCTTAGCCATCGGTTTATGTACCCTTCCATGAAAATCTATCCCAATTCCAAACTCACTACCTAATTCCTTCCTAATCATATCCACCCTTACTAAAACGTCTTCTACTTTTGTAAAACTATCAATAATTTGTAATTCTTCTGTGGCATTCATTTTAATAGCTGTGAACCCACTTTCTTTAGCCTTCTTTGCTTGCTCTAATACATCTGATGGTCGATCTCCACCAATCCACGAATATACCCTTACCCTATCTCTGCAAGCACCTCCCATTAAGTCATAAACAGGGGCATTATAATATTTACCTTTAATGTCCCATAGCGCCTGATCTATTCCAGCTAAGGCGCTCATTAAAACTGCCCCTCCCCTATAGAATCCAGCTCTGTAAAGTAGATTCCATATATCCTCTATTCTCATAGGATCTTTTCCAATAATATACTCGCCAATTTCATGGACAGCAGCCTCAATTGTTTTAGCTCTTCCTTCTAGGGCAGGCTCTCCCCAACCGACGAGCCCATCGTCAGTAGTAATTTTTAAAAATAACCATCTGGGCGGTACAATAAAGGTTTCAAGAGATTTGATTTTCATACTACACTCCCTATCAAATTAAATTTTTAGTTTTGTAGACACTCCTATCTTTTAAAATTTTGTATTAATCAGTTCCCCATCTTAGTCTCAGTAGTTGTTCAACTAGTTAGGCTTCTCTTTATTTCTTTAATTTTTTTCTTCAATGAAAAAGTAATCTGCACAATAAACGATTTCTTTTAAAATTGTAAACGCTTTCTCTTTACTCCAAATTTAAAACCGGAGATTTGGAGCAATGCCGTTATTGTTGAAATATGTATAGACTTTATTATTTTTAACATTTTTCGACAACCGTTTTATATTATAAAACGCCGTTTTGATAATAGTTTATTTTTTTCTGATAAATCAAAAACTTCTGTATGCAGAATATAATCCATACCATTTTGATTGTCAATATTATTTTATTTGAATTTTCTATATTTTCTTAATATAATATCTTTTTTATTATTCTGAAGTACAAATAGTTGTCGAAAATGAAAAAGCTATTTCTTATAAATCTTAAATACCGAATACTCGGTCTGCATAAATCTTTTATAGTAAAATAATTTTTTGCTAATAAAAAATTATTTTTGTTTCTTTAGGAGCAAACATATTCTGCATAAAAGATTTAGCCTGTTTTATGAGAATAATTTTCCTGAAAACGTATCTTCCTTTCATTTTCCATATAAAAAAACCACTCGCCCTTAGACGAATGGTCTTCTAGCATTATCGTTTCACAATCTCTTCTTGTAATAGCTTATTAACAAGTGGTGGATTTGCTTGTCCTTTGGTTGCTTTCATGATTTGTCCAACAAGGAAGCCAATTGCACGGTCTTTACCGTTTTTGAAGTCCTCGATGGATTGTGGGTTTGCATCCAATGTAGAGATAACAATTTTGCGAAGGGCACCTTCGTCTGATATTTGAACCAGACCTTTCGCTTTAACCACTTCTTCTGCATTGCCGCCGTTGTCCGCAAGCTCCTTAAATACTTTTTTCGCGATTTTCGATGAAATCGTTCCATCTGAAATTAACTTGATCATTCCTGCTAGATTTTCAGGAGTTAGCTTGATGTCTTTTAAATCCTTTTGGTCTGCATTTAAGTAGGCAGATACGTCACCCATTAACCAGTTAGATGTCAGCTTGGCATCTGCTCCTAGTGCAATTGTCTCCTCAAAGAAATCGGACATTTCTTTTGTAAGCGTTAATACCATTGCATCATATGCTGGTAGGCCCAGCTCTTCGATGTAGCGTATTTTACGTGCATCAGGTAGCTCTGGTATTTCGGCACGGACTCTTTCTCTCCACACATCGTCAATAACAATTTGTACTAAGTCTGGCTCCGGGAAGTAGCGGTAATCATCCGCACCCTCTTTGACACGCATAAGCACTGTTTTACCTGTAGACTCATCAAAACGACGAGTTTCTTGTGGAATCACTCCTCCAGCAAGCAATACCTCTGCTTGGCGTACTTGTTCATGCTCTAACCCACGTCGAACATAGTTAAAGGAGTTAAGGTTTTTCAATTCTGTTTTCGTACCAAATTTTTCTTGTCCATAAGGACGAAGGGAAATATTCGCATCACAACGTAGAGATCCTTCTTCCATCTTACAGTCGGATACCCCTGTGTATTGAATAATAGATTTTAGCTTTTCCAAATAAGCGTAAGCTTCCTCAGGTGTACGGATATCTGGTTCTGAAACGATTTCAATTAGCGGAGTTCCCTGACGGTTGAAGTCTACTAAAGAATACCCTTCACTTGAATGTGTTAGCTTACCAGCGTCCTCTTCCAGGTGAAGACGGGTGATACCGATACGTTTTTTTTCACCATTTACTTCAATTTCAATCCATCCATTTTCACCGATTGGTTTATCAAATTGAGAGATTTGATATGCCTTTGGATTGTCTGGGTAGAAATAGTTTTTACGGTCAAATTTTGTAATCGGAGCAATATCCATATTAAGAGCTAAAGCCGCTCTCATCCCCCACTCTACTGCTGTTTTATTTACAACTGGTAGAACGCCTGGGTATCCAAGGTCAATGACATGTGTATTTGTATTCGGCTCTGCACCAAAGTGAGCTGGTGACGGGGAAAACATTTTTGATTCCGTTTTAAGCTCCACGTGAACCTCTAGACCAATAATTGTTTCAAAATTCATCGTTTTGTTCCCTCCCAAATTTGAGGAGTTTGCTTGTGGAAGCTAGTTGCTTGCTCATAAGCATGAGCAACACGGTAGATAGTAGCTTCATCAAAGTAATTCCCAATAATTTGTAGACCTAACGGCAAACCATTAGAGAAGCCACATGGAATAGAAATTCCAGGTACACCTGCGAGGTTTACAGGGATTGTTAAAATATCGTTTGCGTACATTGTTAGTGGGTCTTTAATATTCTCTCCAACTTTAAATGCTGGAGTTGGTGTAGTAGGTCCAATGATCACATCATACTTTTCTAACACCTCATCAAAATCTTGTTTAATTAACGTACGTACTTGCTGTGCTTTTCTGTAGTACGCATCATATGATCCAGCACTTAATGAATAAGTTCCAAGCATAATACGACGTTTTACTTCGTTACCAAAGCCTTGCGCACGAGTTTGCTTGTAAAGCTCCATTAGGTTCTCTACATTTTCTGCACGGAAGCCATATCGGATCCCGTCAAAACGTGCTAGGTTAGAGGAAGCCTCTGAAGAAGAAAGTAGGTAGTAAGTCGCTAATGCATATTTAGAATGAGGTAATGATACCTCTTCCCAAACAGCTCCAAGAGATTCTAGAACCTTTAAGGCATCTAGCACTGCTTGCTTCGAAGCCTCACCAACACCTTCTCCTAAATATTCTTTAGGAACCGCAATACGTAACCCTTTAATATCCCCTGTTAAGGATTTAGAAAAGCTTGGAACCTCTACATTGGCAGAAGTCGTATCATGAGGATCAAGTCCTGAAATTGCTTCTAATAAAAGCGCATTGTCTTCTACGTTACGAGTAATTGGACCAACTTGATCCAAAGAAGAAGCAAATGCTACTAATCCATAACGAGAAACGCGACCATATGTTGGTTTCATCCCTACTACTCCACAGAAGGAAGCGGGCTGGCGTATTGAGCCTCCTGTATCCGATCCTAGTGAAAACGGCACCTCTCCAGCTGCTACTGCTGCAGCAGAACCACCTGAAGAACCTCCAGGCACGTACTCTATATTCCATGGGTTGCGCGTTGCTTTAAAAGCAGAGTTTTCATTAGAAGAACCCATTGCGAACTCATCCATGTTGATTTTTCCAACGTTTATCAGTCCTGCTTCTTTTACTTTATGTACAACTGTGGCATCATAAATTGGTGTGAAGCCTTCTAGAATTTTACTTGCACAGGTAGTTTCAATGCCTTCTGTTACTAGATTGTCTTTTATACCAATAGGCAAGCCAAATAATGGACCTCTCTCCTCAAAAGGAACTTGATCCATTTCTTTTGCTTGAGCAATTGCTTTATCATTTAACGCTAAGAATGCTTGGACATCTCCGTCCAACTCCTCAATGCGTTTCAAGGATTCAGTAGTAAGCTCTTGAATGGAAACTTCCTTCTTTTGAATTAAGTCTTGAAGCTCTTTTGCTGAGTTTGAAAATAATGTCATCAGTTACCCTCCTTACTTCATTTATTCAATAATTTTTGGCACTTTTACTTGTCCTGCTTCTTGTTCTTTTACATTTAACATCATTTTTTCTCGATCTAATCCTGGCACTGATTTGTCCTCACGAAGGACATTCACAAGAGGTAATACATGTGTTGTTGGAACAACATCAGTTGTGTCTAGTTCGTTTAATTCATCAGCAAATTTAGTAATTGCAGCTAATTGCTCTGCAAACATTTCTGCTTCTTCCTCGGTAATTGCAAGTCTCGCTAAGTGCGCTACGTGCTTTACTTCTTCTTTTGAAATATTCGCCAATTTTTACACCTCCGAATTCGATAAACATAGGAAATATCATATCATTTTTCACACTAATTGAACAGAGCACCCCCATTTACTGTGTATAAATGTGAACGAAGGGCTCCTCTTCTCCTGATTGTTTAATAAGAATAGCTTCTGCTCCATCTAAGGAATTGACTTGAACCTCCACATTCATATCAATATTAAAATGGGTTTGAATAAGCCCAGCCACGTATTGTGTAAATCCTATTACTTCAGACGTCCCATAAAATTGAATAGGGATATTAATAGAAAGCTCCTGGAGTGCTTGATCCTTAAAATATCCTGTTCCTATTACGCTCGTATAGTTAGAATAATACTCTTCCACGTCCTGCTTAAAGCTTTTAAACATCTTATTAATATCACGATACTTTTCTTCTGCATCTGAAGTAGGGAATAGCACGTATTCCTCATCTATCTTTTCCCAATCAGAGATTGCTCCCCCCTTAGGAGCTACTCCATAGGTGAAATAGGTTCCAGGCACCACAGCATTTCGGCTATTTTGCTTAAATAGCCCTACCACAATTGGTATATCTTGTAGCCCATCCATCTTGCGCATTCGATTTACAATCTCATCTGCTATTTTCTTGCCATTTTTCGTGATTTGCTCATTTGTTAACGGTTCTTCAAAGGTTGCTCCATATTGCTCCTTCGTATAGTAATATATAGAGTTTAATGCCACACCAACAGAAACACCTGCTAAACGAACAGTGTTACCTTCACGTTCAAGGTAGTTTTGCTCTACTATATGTGTTACATATACAGGAGCCTTTTTTGCTTTTTCTTCCCCAGTTAGCCCCATATCATCAGGATTTAAACCATCCTTTGTTTGGTTACTTCTTGCAAGCCATGAGGATATGATATCCTTTGACAAATATTGGCCTTCTTGAAAAAAGTATTTATCAGGGGAAAACTGTTCTTGTGATAAACGAAGCAGTCCTGTTTCTACTTCCTTCATATCATACTTAGTTGCCATATTTGAAACAACTAACCCTCTACTTGCACTTTCCTCATACGGTAAAAGTGTTCTATAGTAATTATCATCAATCTGGACATTCGAGATAACTACTGATTTTTTAGTTTCTTCCTCCGTTTGAAGTAACTCCGTCTCTTCTGTTAGCGAAGGAGCACAGCCTGAGACTGTTAGCAATAATGCTAACGAGGTAATACCTATATATTTTTTGACCATGTCAAAAACTCCTTTATCCCTCTAAGTGGTCAAGCAGCTTTTGTTCATCCCAAGTTTCAATTCCTAGGCTCGTTGCTTTTTCAAGCTTGGATCCTGCATCTTCTCCTGCGATAACTAAATCTGTCTTTTTACTTACACTACCAGCTACATTGCCACCCAATGATTCTATTTTTTCCTTCGCCTCGTTGCGAGTCAGTTGAGTCAATTTCCCAGTGAGCACAACTGTCTTGCCGGCAAATATGCTATTTTCCAATGTCGAAGTGTCAATGATCTTCCCAGTATATTGTAACGCTAATCCCGCTGCCTTTAAACGTGCTATTAGCGCTTGGACCTCTTCTTGTTCAAAATATGTGACCAAAGAGTCAGCCATTTTATCCCCTATTTCATGAATAGCAGTAATTTCATCACGTGTAGTAGCCATTAGGTTGTCAAAGTTATGAAAATTCTCCGCTAAAATTTTAGCGGCCTTTTCTCCAATATGTCTAATTCCAAGACCAAATAATACCCGTTCCATAGAATTTTCCCTCGATGCCTGAATTGCCGAGACAAGATTTGTGGCTGATTTTGTGCCCATACGCTCCAATTGTATGAGGTCCTCTATAGTTAGTTTATAAAGATCTGAAACATCCTTCACCAGGTTTTCTCTATATAATTGCTCTACTACTTTTCCACCTAAGCCTTCAATATTCATTGCATTGCGAGATGCAAAATGGTAGATACCTTCTCTAATTTGTGCAGGACACTGAGGATTTACACAGCGTAAAGCAACCTCTTCCTCAATGCGAACTAATTCACTTTCGCAAACAGGACAATGAGTTGGCATTATATATGGCTCTTCAGTACCTTTACGCTCCTGAGCAATTACCTCCACAACCTCAGGAATGATATCTCCAGCCTTGCGAATGATTACTCTGTCTCCAATACGTATGTCTTTTTCACGGATATAATCTTCGTTATGCAGGGAGGCACGCTGAACTGTTGTTCCAGCTACCTGTGCCGGCTCTAGCAAAGCTGTAGGAGTGACGACTCCCGTTCTTCCTACCGTTAAATCCACACCTAAAATAGTTGTGACAACCTCTTCTGCAGGAAATTTATAAGCAATAGCAAACCGAGGACTTTTTGCAGTAAAGCCAAGCTCGTCCTGCTGCGCATAATTGTTTACTTTTATAACAATCCCATCTATTTCATAAGGAATATCGTTTCTTTTAACCGTCCACTCTTCTATGAACGCTAAAACCTCTTCAATAGTTTCACATTTTCTTGTTTCCTTGTTAGTTGGAAGACCTTGCTGATTCATGAATTGAAGCGCCTCTAAATGCGTTTCTATCCCAAGATTTTCTCCATTTCCACCAATACCATATATGAAGGTCGATAGGTTTCTGCTCGCTGCAATTTTAGGATCGAGCTGTCTAAGAGAGCCTGCAGCCGCATTCCTTGGATTAGCAAATAGCTCTTCCCCACGAGTTGCTCTGTCTTCATTTAGCTTTAAAAAGGAGGATTTCGGCATATATGCCTCTCCTCTAGCCTCTATGGTTACCGCCTCTTTTAGGCGGAGAGGAATAGCTCGTATGGTTTTAATGTTACTTGTAATGTCTTCTCCTGTAGTCCCATCTCCGCGAGTTGCCCCTCTAACTAAACGGCCATCCTCATATAATAATGATACAGCTAGCCCGTCAATTTTGAGCTCACAAATGTAGGTAGGAATCCTACCAATTATATGTTGAATTCGTTTATCAAAGTCACGGAGATCTTCCTCATTAAAAGCATTTGCAAGGCTTAGCATTGGATAAGCATGGGTTACCTTTTTGAACCCCTCACTTACTGTTGATCCAACGCGTTGAGTAGGAGAATCCGGGAATATTAAATCTGGATTTTCCTCCTCCAAGGCTATTAGCTCATGTAAGTATTGATCATAAACAGCATCTGGCACTACTGGTTTATCCAAGACATAATAAGCATGTCCATATTCATGTAAAATTTTGTGAAGCTCCTTCACACGTTCTAATTTATCGATATCCATATTTGGCCAACCTCCGCTAGGTAAAAATTATACTTTTTCGATTGGTGCAAATTTAGCAAGCAATCGCTTGATTCCAGTAGGACTTGGAAAAGCAATATCTACCTCTGTATTCTCACCTTCCCCACGAACACTGACAACCATACCTTCTCCCCAGGTTTTATGTTTTGCTTTGTCTCCAACCTTCCAGCCTACTTTTTCTCCACCAGTAGTCTGATATGTCGGTCTAGTCACGGCGGGTCTTAAAGTAATAGGAGATACCGAATCCATTTCTCTATGTTTGTTTTTACGGAAATCCTTCGTCCACCCTACTATCTCTATAATGTCATCCGAAATCTCTCCTATAAAACGGGAAGGGCTGTTATAGCTGCCTCTTCCAAAAATAGTACGTGATTGGGCACAGGTGATGAATAATCTTTCCTCAGCTCTAGTAATTCCCACATATGCGAGACGTCTTTCCTCTTCCATTTCATCGTCATCTCCAATAGAGCGAGCATGCGGAAAAATGTTTTCCTCCATACCGATGATAAATACTACGGGAAATTCTAGACCCTTAGCTGCATGCATGGTCATCAAAATGATATTTCCTTGTGAAACATCCTGATCCTCATCCAGCTTATCAATATCTGAAATCAGAGCCAGGTCAGTTAAAAATGCCACGAGAGATTTATCCTCACTCTTTTCTTCAAACGCCTTGGTAACAGAGAGGAACTCTTCTATATTTTCTAGACGACTTTCTGCTTCTATAGTCTTTTCGTTTTTTAGCATAGTCTTGTAGCCAGTCTTATCTAGCACCTGCTCTACAATTTCAGTCACTGATAAAAACTCCTGCATTTGAGTCAGATTATTGAGAAGCGAATGGAATTCTACTACTGATTTTACCGCTCTAGGCGGTAATCCCATAAAATCTACTTCATTAAGTGCATCTAATATAGAACGATCCTGCTCTAGTGCATAGACTGCCATGCGCTCAAAAGAGGTTGCCCCAATATTTCTCTTTGGCTCGTTAATAATTCTAGATAATGACAGATCGTCATCATTATTAGCAATTAATCGAAGATACGCTAGTAAGTCTTTAATCTCCTTGCGATCATAGAACTTCGTGCCTCCTACGATGGTATAAGCCATATTTGACTTAACCAATACCTCCTCCATCACACGCGATTGTGCATTCGTACGATACAGAATGGCAAAGTCATTTAACGTCCTGTTTTCTTGCTCCATTAAATCTTGTATTTTTTGAACTACGAACTGTGCTTCTTGCTGCTCATCAGTAGCTCTAAATAACTCCACTTTTTCTCCCTCAAGGTTTTCTGTACGAAGAACCTTTGGGTATCTGCTTTTATTATTCGAGATGACATCATTGGCAGCCTGCAGAATTCGTTGAGAGGAACGATAATTTTGCTCCAGCATAATAGCCTCTGCCTCTGGATAGTCTTTTTCAAACGAAAGAATATTTTGAATATCTGCTCCTCGCCAGCGATAGATAGATTGGTCAGAGTCACCAACTACGCAAATATTTTTAAACTTTTTAGCTAAAAGCTGTACAAGCTCATATTGTGCCTTGTTGGTATCCTGATACTCGTCTACATGAATATACTGGAATCTATTTTGATAATATTCAAGAACATCTGGTACTCGCTTAAATAACGTAAGAGTGGTCATGATTAAATCGTCAAAGTCTAAGGACTGATTTTTACGAAGACGCTGTTGGTAAGCTTTATAAACCTGGGCTACTGTCTTTTCAAAGGGGTTATGCTCGTTTATTTGCCCTTCATAGGTCTCTGCATCTATACAAATGTTTTTCGCACCACTAATAGCATTTAACATAGAACGAGGGTCATATCGTTTTGAATCAATATTTTGCTCTTTTAAAACATTTTTGATAACTGTTAGCTGATCTGAAGTATCTAGAATGGAGAAGCTTCGTGAATAGCCAAGGCGATCAATATCTCTTCTTAAGATACGAACACACATGGAGTGAAAAGTGGATACCCACATACTTTCCCCTGTACCTGGTCCTAGTATGCTATCAATTCGCTCTCTCATTTCTCGTGCTGCCTTATTTGTAAAGGTTATAGCAAGTATTTTAGAAGGATATACCTCCTTCTCCACGATTAAATAGGCTATACGATGAGTTAATACCCTTGTTTTTCCAGAGCCTGCCCCAGCCATGATTAATAAGGGACCTTCTGTTGTTTTAACAGCCTTCTCTTGCTCCTTGTTCATTCCCTTTAAGAGGTTTTTGGTGATTATCTCCATTACGTACACTTCCTTTAAGAACATTTGTTCCTCTTATTATATCTTCTACTACCTTTATACTCAATTGTCATTTGACTGCTTTTACTGTTTTTAATGCTTCCGTAAGATTATCATATATTTGGTTCCCAACAATAATCGTATCTGCATGCTCTGCCATTTCTCTAGCCTGCTCTACTGTTTTAATACCGCCTCCGTAAAATAGTCTAGTCTGCCGAAGGTTCTTCTTTACCTTTTTCACTGCTTCTAAATCCCCGTACGTCCCACTGTATTCCATATAAAAGATGGGAAACTTAAACATATGCTCAACCATTTGAGCATAAGCAATTATATCCTCCATGCTGTTAACCGGCTGAGCATTCGTTAGGGCTGCAGCCTTACATTCAGGGTTTAAAATACAATATCCCTCTGGTATAATTTCCTCCCAGTTCATAATCTCCCCGTATTCTTTCATGGCTTCATGGTGTAAATCCTTTACCCACTTAGTTTCATTACTATTTAACACACTTGGAATAAAGTAAAAATCAAAGCCAGGAGTTAAGCTTTCTAAAGTTGATACCTCTAGAGCTACTGGTACTGCATATCTTCTAATTCTCATAAGAAGTTCAATCACATTATCTAATGTAACCCCGTCTGAACCGCCAATAATAATAGCATCCGTGCCAGATTCACAAACCCTTTCTAAATCCTCTGAAGAAATGTATTTTGCCGGATCTAGCTTAAATATATGTCGCCATTCTTTATATTCCATTATTTCACCTACACCTAATATTGTTATATCACTTTATTATAACAAAAAAACTGAACAGACATCGCTGTTCAGTCAAGTTGCTATTATTTTCATTCATTCTACTCTTTTGTTGGTTGAAAGGGCTGCTCCTCAGGATAAAGTCTGCTGAGCATTTCGTCGTAACCATCATTCCCATAATCAAATGCTCTTCTGACACGTGAAATGGTCGCTGTACTTGCTCCTGTTTCTTTTTTAATAGACTCATAAGTCTTTTTTAAACGAAGGAGATGAGCTACTTCAAACCTTTGAGCCAATGATTGAATTTCACTTATGGTACAAAGATCATCAAAGAAGCGATAACATTCTTCTATATCCTTTAGCTGTAAAATAGCATTAAATAATTGTTCTGTTTGATGACCCTTTATTTTCTCAATTTGCATCTACTGGTTCATTCCTTTCTATGGAAGATATTTTACCATGGAGGAGAGACCAGGACTGGTAGGTACAAAGCTTATCCACGTTTGCCCTGGTACAAGCTTAGACGGCACTCCATTTTCCATCGGTATAAGTATGCCATCTACATTTTTCCATTCTATTTCCTTCATAATGCCCGCCTGAAAAAGATAGGCTTTTCCTTCTCCATTAATGGACAAGTCCTGTCTTCCAACGCTATCAATTACTCGATGTGGCATTTCCATAAATATAACATTAGAGATCTTTATCGGTTCTTCCGAATCCTTGTCAACAGTCTGTATACCCGCTGTTTTTCGTTCGTAAGTCCCTTCCTCTGCCATATATATATATTCATTTTCAAAGCTTGTTCCCGATCCATATCGAATGGTAACACTAGACGCTGGATTTCCTATTTTCGCTCCATCTAAGGAATCATAAAAGGATAAAGTCGGTACCTTTTTAATTTCCAGAGAAGCACCCACTTTTTCAGCACCAGCTAATACATTTTCACCTGTTATATAAGAGTTATGTGGTGCCTTTCGTTCGGAGGAGCGCTTAAACAGGATACCATCATATTGCATCCCGTTGATATGATCAACCTCTCGAGCATTTAGCATCTTTTGAGCATCAGGGCTGTACCCATGAGCGATATAAAATGCGTCTAAGCCCTTAGCTATATTTATAAAATAATCCCTTGCACTTCTTACAGGTCCAATATTAGATGGTAGCTCGCTTTGGTATAACGCTAATAATCTCGTTACATTACCTTCTGCTAACATCTCATATATAATGTCAGCATCTGTTAGCCCTGATTGAGGACGAGCAAGCGGATGATTATTTATCGTAACTAAAATTGGTCTTTGCTTTAATTCTACCTCGGAACCTTCCCCAGTAAAAGGAGCAACATATGGCAACACCACAGGCTCTTCTTCTTTTACTTCTTCTTTTACTTCTTCCTCAACAAGTTCTTTTGCAACTACCTCTTCTATTACCTTCTCTTTTGAACAGCCCACTAATAGTAAGCCAACAGCTATCACATATCCCCATTTTTTGAACACAGCACATTCCTCCTACCTCATTACTGCTGGAAATAATACTTGTTTTTTCAGTACCTCAAATATCCCTTTTTGTGTGATACGAACATAGGGCAAATGAGTGGACTGTAAAAACAATAATGTATATATTGCATCCCCGTGTTTAAATCCTCTTTCAGCTAATTCTCTTTTTAATATTAGCTCTTCTTTTATTAAATCTTCCATTGGCTTGTCCGACAACCCTCCACCAATTGGCAGCTTTATGGAGCAAATAACTTCATCATTCTCTACAATTACAATTCCACCATTCATTTGCTTCACTTCTTCAAAAGCTTGGAGCATGCTCTTCTTATTTTTTCCAATAAGCAGTATGTCTCCTGTATTAGAATAAGATGAAGCAAAGCCTTGTAACGAGGTCGCAAAGCCTTTTATTAAGGTAGAAACCTTCCATTTACCATCTCTGTCTATTAGGAGTAGAAAGCTTTCATCGTGATCTGTAGACAATTCATTGTCTGTTGTATCCACGCTAATTGAGTAAGGCTTCGTAATAACGTCATTTACCATCTGAATTCCAAAAGGCATCGAAAACTGAAAATCATCTTCTGTCAGACTAAAGTCTAAATTTAGGTCAGGCATTTGTGACCAATCTATTCCACTAAAGCCCTTAAGCTTTTTGCCATCCTTCCTTAGCCAAACACCCTTGGATAATACACTAACTGGAACAGGATTAAATTCATTCTCTAAGAAGTTTAAATTTGCAAAACGACCTGTTGCTATTACTCCGTGCAAGTTAGATAGATTATAATACTTTGCTGGATTAAAGGAAGCCATTAAGTATGCATCGATAGGTGAAACTCCTGCATCTAATGCAACTTGGATACATTTATCCATCAGCCCATCCTGATGGAATGAGGGAGTTGAGCCATCGGTTGTCATCATAATATGGTCAAAAATGCGTAAATCCTTTTCTAAGATATCCTTAAGCAAGATAGGTAAATCAGGTCGAATAGAGGAGTGACGTAAAGTCACAGCATAACCATGCAGAATTCTTCTTTCTACTTCCTCTATGGTCATTGATTCATGGTCTCCATCGGCTCCAAGAAGCCTCATTTTCGCAAGCGTTTTTTCAGATGCTCCTGGAAAATGCCCTTCAATTTTCATGCCGTTGCGTTTCGCTTGCTGCATCCAGTAAAGCATTTGATCGTCCCCAGATAGAAGTCGTGGCCACCCTGTCAGCTCTCCACCCATAATAACATCTGGACGTTCAATCCAATCTCCTACTGTTTTAGAGTTAAAAAGCTGCTCCTCGTTTTCCAGTTCTGTTTGCGAATCAAATCGAGCCCACCAGTAAAAGGAGAAAGGAAGCTTCTGAAGCTCATCCATGATTGAAAACGCTTTCTTGTTTTCAAGCATCAAAAATAGAATTAGGTTATCGGCAATAAATGCTGTAGTACCTAATTGGGCTGCATAATCAGCAAATGTTTGTGGATTATAGAGTTGGAACGGGTGTACATGAGGATCTATATAACCTGGAACAACTTTTTGACCAGCAGCGTCATACACTTCTGTCGTCTCAGAAATCAAGGGCATTTCCAAGCCAGAATATACAATGCGATCTTTCACAATCCAAATATTACCGTTTATCCATTTTTTTAAATGGCTATGTAAGTACGTTGCATTTTTAATAAGGATATCCGGAGCTTTTGTCTTATTTAACACTTCAATTTGATGACGGATATCTTCAATTTTCCAGATAGGATAATGCATGGTTCTTCTCCTTTCTATTATGTTCTGATAAAAACAATAGTAGCATAGTACTTTAGCAAATCAAAGCACTGAATTGTATTTTTAGTAAATTCTGATAAAAAGTTAGTCAAAAGATATACAAATTTAGATTTATTACCTGTTATTGTGTTAACACACGGGAATTAAATGAACTATATTCCGTTTAGGCAAACAAAATACATTGTCATTTATAGAAAGAATTACTAATAATTTTTCTCGCTAGAGTCGACCTCTGTAACTGGCATCTATCGATGAATTTTTATTAATTCAAGCATGTTGGGGGAGTTTAGAATTTAGAACCTAAAATTGGACCATTAGTATATATCTTCTGCAAACTACTCGACTAATCTTCCTTTCTTAAAGGAAACTACTTTGACCTTCTATTTTTTATAACATTCTTTCTTAAAACTACTTATCTATACTTAATAGACTATTCCTTAAGATTATTAAACATGACTTTAAAGAGATAATAGGAAATAGTAAGCATGAAAACCAATTTGTACTGTGTTCCATTCTTCTACCACTAATATGTAATACAAAAAAAGGCACCCCATGATGCCTTTTTATTTTGCATGTTTATTGAAATGTACGCCAGCCAATGTCTTTTCTGTAAAATAAACCATCCCATTCTACAGTTGCCAGCCCTGAATATACTTCCTGCTGTGCAGCCTCTAAGTCTTCCCTTTTTGCTGCTACTAGGATGACCCTTCCACCGTTTGCAATATAATCTTTCCCTTGCAATTTAGTACCAGCATGGAAAATCTCTAACTTCTCTAGTCCTGCTAAATTAGGAAGTATTGCACCCTTCTTTGGGCTAATTGGGTAGCCCTCAGCAGCTACTACTACACCTAGCATTGCTTCCTCGGTCCATTCTAGCTTATATTCTTTTTCTTGCATGAGTGCAGTCATAAAATCGCCAAAGTCGCTTGTCATCCGAGGCAACACCACTTGTGTTTCTGGATCTCCAAAGCGAGCGTTAAATTCAATAACCTTAGGCCCTTCCTGTGTTAAGATTAGACCCGCATATAAGATGCCTGTAAAAGGGGTCCCTTCCTCCTCCATAGCTTTTACGGTAGGAACAACAATTTTTTCAAATGCCTCATTCACAACACTTTCCGAGATCTGCGGGACCGGAGAGTAGGCTCCCATTCCGCCAGTATTTGGTCCCATGTCTCCGTCATAAGCACGCTTATGATCCTGAGCAATTACCATCGGATAGATATGTCCTTTATGTACAAAGGACATATAAGAGAATTCCTCTCCATCTAAAAACTCTTCTATAACTACACGGGAGGATGACTCGCCGTATAGCTGGTTACCAATCATATCTTCCACAGCTTTGTAAGCCTCTTCTACCTTGGTAGCAACTACCACACCTTTTCCGGCTGCTAACCCGTCCGCTTTAATTACAATTGGAGCTCCCATTTTGTCTATATATGTTTTAGCCTTATCTACCTCAGTAAAAGTTTCGTAAGCAGCTGTAGGGATATCATATTTCTTCATTAATTCCTTTGCGAAGGACTTACTTCCCTCAATTTGTGCAGCTGCCTTCGTTGGACCAAAAATAGGTAGTCCTTGGTCCTGAAAAAAATCAACGATTCCTTCTGCTAACGGCTGCTCTGGACCAACAAACGTTAAATCGATAGCATTTTGCTTTACAAAAGCTGCTAGCTCTTCAAAGGCCAAACTATGAATGGGTACAATTTTCGCATCACCAGTCATCCCGTCATTACCTGGTGCAACATACACTTCTGTTACAGAAGGAGAATGCTTGAATTGTCTAGCAATCGCATGTTCACGGCCACCATTTCCGACTACAAGTACTTTCATGTGTTTTCCTCCTTAATGTTTAAAATGACGAATGCCTGTGAATACCATTGCTATACCATATTCGTTTGCCTTATCAATGGAGTCCTGGTCTTTTACAGAGCCACCTGTTTGAATAATCGCTGTGATACCAGCTTTAGCTGCCGCTTCTACCGTATCATTCATTGGGAAGAATGCATCTGAAGCGAGTGCTGCTCCATTTGCTCGTTCGCCTGCTTGCTCCAATGCTATCCTTGCTGAACCTACCCGGTTCATTTGCCCCGCTCCAATTCCAATGGTCATATCAGCTGTAGCTACCACAATCGCGTTAGACTTCACATGCTTTACAACATTCCATGCTAATGTCATAGCCTCCCATTCCTCCGTTGTAGGCTCGCGATTTGTTACAACTTTTAAGTTAGCGTCCTGCAATCCAAAGCTATCGGGAGATTGAACAAGTAAGCCACCTTCAACAGAGACCGTGTTCCATTTATCTTTTTTGGATTGCTCATAAGATATTGTTAAAAGTCGGATGTTTTTCTTTGCAGTCAGCATTGCAATTGCCTCCTCAGAAAAGGAAGGTGCAATGACAATTTCTAAGAAAATACCTGCCAGGATTTTAGCAGTAGCAGCATCTACCTCTCTGTTCAGTGCAACAATCCCACCAAAGATAGAAGTAGAATCAGCCTCGTATGCCTTTTGGAAAGCACCAGAAATCGTATCACCTGTACCCACACCACATGGATTCATATGCTTCACAGCAACTGCTGCGGGAATTTCAAATTCCTTTATCATTTGAATAGCTGCATTGGCATCTTGAATATTGTTGTAGGAGAGCTCCTTACCGTGTAATTGCTCTGCAGAAGCAATTGAAAAATCAGAGCCAAGTGGCTTTTGATAGAATGCTGCCTTTTGATGTGGATTTTCTCCATAGCGCAGAGCCTGTTTTCGTTCGTATGTAAGTGTTAATAACTCGGGGAAATCCTCTCCTGATAGATTTGTCATATAATCCGCAATCAAAGCATCATACGAGGCTGTATGTCTAAATACCTTAGCAGCCAATTTACGACGTGTTTCAAGCGACGTTTCTCCCGTTTCCTTTAGTTGCTCTAAAACCTCGGCATAATCTGCACTATCCGTGATCACAGTTACATACTGATGGTTTTTTGCTGCAGAACGAAGCATAGAAGGACCGCCAATATCTATATTCTCGATTGCATCCTCCACTGTAACGGTCGGCTTTGAGATTGTTTCACGAAATGGATAAAGGTTGACACAAACAACCTGAATAGGTGTAATACTGTGTTCCTCCAACTGCGCCTGATGAGAAGGATCATCATGCTTTGCAAGTAACCCTCCATGAATCATCGGATTTAAGGTTTTTACTCGACCATCCAAAATCTCTGGAAATTTTGTCACCTGGTCAACAGGGGTAATTACTACACCATTTTTCTCTAAATAGGCAGCAGTACCACCTGTAGATAATATTTCATAACCAAGCTGTTCCAGCTCTTTTGCAAACTCAAGAATACCTGACTTATCTGACACACTAATCAACGCACGTTTGAACACAATACTTCCTCCTTTTTATATAGAAATGCGTAAGCGCCTGTTCTGCCCCGACAAGCAAATAGGAAACGTACACACGGAAGGAAAACTAAGAACGTCACATCGTGTGACAACGTTTTCCTGATCAACATCCTTTTGGACCTCGGGGGCAAGGCGCTAAATATGCTTCCTTCTTTTAAAAAAGCCGGTGTTCTACCGACTCCATAAATGCTGTAACGTTTTTGGATAAAGATCATGCTCTATCGCATGGATTCTTTTCTCTGTCTCTTCCCTATTACCTTCAATCACATCCACTGCTTGCTGAGCCAATATTAGTCCAGTATCCATCCCACTATCGACAATGTGGACAGTAACACCTGTAACCTTGACCCCATGGATTAGTGCTTGGCCAATCGCATCCTTCCCAGGAAAGGATGGTAGCAAGGATGGATGAATGTTAGTAATACGATTTTCGAAGGCAGTTAATAAAACCTCACCTATTAATCGCATATAGCCAGCAAGAACAATCCATTCAATCTCCAACTCCATGAGTTTTTCAAGAATGGCCCGCTCATAATCTGTCTTAGACATGAAAGAAGAAGGAGGGATAGCAAGCGTTGCTATTCCCGCTTTTTTTGCTCTTTTCAACACATATGCTTCCGGTTTATCGGAAACTACTAAAGCCAATTTACCGACAAGCATCCCATTATCTACTGCCTCATGGATTGCTTGAAAATTACTGCCACTCCCAGAAGCAAACACTGCGAATTTTGGTCCCCGACTCATTTAGTAAGACTCCCATCATGAGCGCCGTTAAATACTACCCCTTCTCCTGTAATCACGCGACCAATTGTATATGCTTTTTCTCCATTAGCTTCAGCGATAGCAATTGCTCTTTCCGCTTCCTTCTGAGGAAGTGCTAGTACAAAGCCGATGCCCATATTAAAGACGTTATATAAATCTCTATCTGTTAGCTCGCCTTTTTCCTTTAAAAAATTAAATATCGGAAGTACATCCCATGATCCCAAATCGACTTCCACTGCCAATCCCTCAGGCATCATACGCGGAAGATTCTCATAAAAACCGCCACCTGTGACATGTGCCATCCCATGAATGTCCAGCTTCTCGTGCATTTCCAGTACAGGCTTAGCATAAATCTTCGTTGGGGTTAATAGTGCTTGGCCAATTTCTCCCAGCTCTTCGTATCCCTCAACGACATTGTTTGGTGTCATTTCGTGCTCTTCAAATACTATTTTACGAACAAGAGAATAGCCGTTGGAATGAATACCGCTAGAGGCTAATCCTACTAGTATATCTCCTTCTTGGATACTTGCTCCTGTAACGATTTTTGATTTTTCACATACGCCTACGGCAAAGCCTGCTAAGTCATACTCGTCCTCTTCATAGAGGCCAGGCATCTCCGCTGTTTCTCCACCAATTAATGCAGCTCCCGATTGAACACAGCCATCGGCTACCCCTTTGACAATTTGCTCAATGCGAGCAGGTACTGCTTTTCCAACCGCTACATAATCCAAGAAGAATAAAGGTTCTGCCCCCTGTGCTACTATATCGTTCACACACATGGCAACACAGTCCACACCTATTGTGTCATGCTTATCTGTCATAAAAGCCAACTTGAGCTTTGTTCCCACACCATCTGTTCCGGAAATTAATACAGGCTCCTTATAGTTTAAGGAAGACAAATCGAACATGCCTCCAAAACCACCAAAAGTACCCAAGATACCTTTTCTAGCCGTACGTTCGACATGTGTTTTCATACGTTCTACTGCTTCATAGCCGGCCTCGATATTTACTCCAGCCTTTTCATATGCTTTTGACACTATAAAATCCCCCTATCGAACAAGCTCTTTCTCATGTGGTAATTTCGTATCTGGGAAAATATCAGTTGGATACTCTCCAGTAAAACAAGCCAAGCAATGCCCACAATTCTTTTCTCCCTGAGGTCTCCCAATCGCTTCCACCATTCCTTCTACAGATAAGAATGATAGAGAATCTGCTCCTATAAGGGTGCACATTTCATCAATACTGTTATTTGCGGCAATTAACTCGGAATCAGTACTAATATCAATTCCATAAAAGCATGGATTTTTAAGAGGAGGTGAGCTAATTACTACATGTACTTCCTTCGCACCAGCATCCTTCAGCATGTTCACAATCCTTCTAGATGTTGTTCCTCGAACGATTGAATCATCGACCATGACCACTCGCTTTCCTTTTACTACCTGACGTACCGGTGAAAGCTTCATCTTCACACCGCGCTCTCGCAAATCCTGAGAAGGCTGTATAAATGTTCTACCTACATATCGGTTTTTAATTAGACCTAATTCATACGGAATACCAGTTGCCTCTGAAAATCCAATTGCAGCAGATATACTGGAATCAGGCACACCTGTCACTACATCAGCTTCTATTTGAATTTCTTTAGCCAGCTGCTTCCCAAGTCGCTTTCTCGCCATATGAATGTTGATACCATCAATATCTGAGTCTGGACGAGAGAAATACACGTATTCCATTGTACAAATAGCACGATCCTTCTTCTCCACATAGCGCTCTGAACGACAACCCTTATCATTGATAATTAAAAGCTCTCCTGGTTCAATCGAGCGAATCAGCTCTGCACCAATTAGATCGAAGGCACTTGTCTCTGAAGCTACTACCCAAGCACCATCTAATTGTCCTAGGGAGAGAGGACGCATTCCCTGTGGATCCTGAGCAACAAGCATTCCATCCTCAGTTAGGATTATGAAGGCAAATGCCCCTTCGATTAATCGGAGCGCTTGCTTTGCACGCTCTTCAAAGGATGGAAGCTTACTCTTCTTTAATAAATGTGCGAGCACTTCAGTATCTGATGTGGTTTGAAAAATACTACCCTGTTGCTCAAGGTTTCGCTTCAGGCGTGTTGCGTTAACAATATTTCCATTATGAGCAACAGCAAGACTGCCAGTAGTAGAGTTAAAGAGTAATGGCTGCACATTTTCCAGTCCTGAGCCACCAGCTGTAGCGTATCGAACATGTGCAATAGCTGCATGTCCATCTAATAGCTCAAGCTTCCCATTAGCGAAAACATCATTTACCAGACCTTCACCTTTTACTGCACGTAGATGCTTACCATCTGTTACGACAATTCCAGCACCCTCCTGCCCTCTGTGTTGCAGTGCATGTAATCCATAATAGCTCATCGCACCCGGCTGGGGATGACCCCATATACCGAATACGCCACATTCTTCGTTTAAGCCTCTGAGTTCAGCAAGCATGGTATAGCTCCCTTCCAAGCAGAACGGAATTCATTAACGGAACCACTAATCCATTCGGCTCCGTCATTAGTAGAAATGATAATGTTATTTGAATTTGTAACGTGTCCAATTTTGACTGCATCTGAGATGATTGCTTCAAATTCTGCTACATTCTCTGGTTTTACTGTTAGAAGAAAACGAGATTGCGTTTCGCTGAATAAAGTAGATATCGCAGACCCTTCTAGCTTCACTTCTATCCCAAGACCATTAGCTCCAAAAGTCTTTTCAGCTAATGCCACTGCAAGCCCACCTTCTGCTATATCGTGTGCAGATTGTACAACTCCTGCGTGAATTGCTTTCAAAACAGCATGCTGTCGTACTGCTTCTACCTCTAAATCAATAGAAGGAGCCTTCCCAAAGATTCTTTTTTCCACAAGCTTTTGTAATTCTGATCCACCAAATTCTGTCTTTGTTTCACCAATTAGATAGATTATATCTCCTGCCTGTTTCACTTCTTGTGTCGTTACATAGGAAAGGTCCTCTACAAGTCCGACCATACCAATTGTTGGAGTAGGATAAACAGCACTTCCGCTTCGCTCGTTATATAACGATACGTTTCCTCCGATTACTGGGGAATCTAAAGCAAGACATGCGGCAGATATCCCTTCAGCAGATTGATCCAGCTGCCAGAAAATTTCTGGGTTTTCTGGATTTCCAAAGTTCAAGCAATCTGTGATAGCAAGTGGCTTTGCGCCAGAGCAAACGACATTTCTAGCTGCCTCTGCGACTGCAATTTTCCCACCAGTCACTGGGTCTAAATAGATGTAGCGAGAGTTACAATCTGTTGTCATTGCAAGTCCTTTATTCGTTCCACGTACTCGCACTACTGCAGCATCTGATCCAGGGGTAACTACTGTACTCGTACGAACCTGATAGTCGTATTGATCATACACCCATTCCTTTGACGCAATGGTTGGCTGCTGTAATAACTGAAGAAGTATTTCTTTATAATCGGAAATCCTTGGCTCTTTATTATCCATTGCCTGATATTCTTCAAAGTAAGCCGGTACTTTTGACGGTTTGTGATAAACAGGAGCTTCCTCTGCTAGTGCGTCTGCTGGAACCTCTGCCACTACCTCTCCTTTATGAAGAAGACGAAGCATTTTATCATTTGTTACTGTGCCAACTGCCACACAGTCTAGTCCGTACTTTTCAAAGATTTGGACAATTTCAGCTTCACGACCCCTTTTTACGACAATCAGCATACGTTCCTGAGACTCTGAAAGCATCATTTCATATGGAGTCATTCCTGTTTCACGCTGTGGCACTAAGTCGAGATTCATCTCTACCCCGTATCCTGCCTTCGATGCCATTTCGGCTGAAGAGGAAGTAAGACCTGCAGCACCCATGTCCTGAATACCAATAATTGCATCTGATTTAATAACCT
>CAKQHO010000017.1 GCA_934234185.1 uncultured Psychrobacillus sp.
TATAAAAAGCGAGTATGTGAAAGATTCTTTCTCCACATACTCTCTTCAAATATTAATGGACTTTTTCAGTGCCCTCTGAGAAATCAGATGTGCCTTTTTCTAGTAACGGGTATCAGTGTTCTTCTTCTCTTCTAATAATTCAATAATCCTATCCAATTTTCTCTCCAAATTGCTATCGTCTAGGTTATTGGCTGAACGATTACTCGTATTAATTAATAATCTACGGATAAATAAAGTAAATGATACCGCTGATAATAAACCCAATCCCAAAATTATAATTAGCATTATTCCTTCTGCCATTTAACTACCTCCTCTAATTATATAAATTTTACCATTTAATTATAATTATACCAGTATGTTTTCTTTTTACTTTATTAGTCAATCTATAAGTATAGAGATTTTAAAAGGAGAGGTCCCTGATGGCTCATAGTCATAATCATACTCATGGTTCAAATAAAAAAGTTTTACTTGTGTCATTTATCATTATTACTGCATTTATGCTGGTGGAAGCAGTAGGAGGGTATTTTACAAATAGTCTTGCCCTTTTATCAGATGCGGGGCATATGCTGAGTGATTCTATTTCTTTATTAATTGCTCTTATTGCGTTCAAGCTTGGAGAGAGGGCTGCAAGTGTTAGCAAAACCTACGGATATAAACGTTTTGAAATATTAGCAGCTGCTTTAAATGGTGTAACTCTTGTTGCTATAGCTTTATTTATCTTTTATGAGGCTATCAAGCGTTTCGCCAATCCCCCGGAGGTAGCTACTACTGGAATGCTAATCATTAGCAGTATCGGCTTGCTGGTAAACGTGTTGGTCGCTTGGATAATGATGAAGGGCGGAGACACAGAAGAAAATTTAAATATGAGAGGTGCCTTCCTTCATGTGTTAAGTGATTTACTTGGGTCTGTAGGTGCCATCTTAGCGGCATTGTTTATGATATTTTTTAGCTGGGGATGGACCGATCCGTTAGCGAGCGTGTTAGTTGCAATACTTGTTTTACGAAGCGGCATTAAATTAACAAAGGATTCCTTTCATGTTTTGATGGAGGGTTCTCCTAACAATATAAGTTTAGAAAGTATTGCCCAGGAAATCCAAGGGACAGAGGGAATTATCTCTATCCACGATTTACATGTGTGGACCATTACTAGTGGATTTAATGCTTTATCGTGTCATGCTGTGGTAAGTGGGAAGATGACCATTGAGGAAGGAGAACGGATTCTACGAGAGATAGATCATACCCTTGGACGTATAGGGATTCATCATGTGACAATTCAATTGGAATCTGAGAATTATCCACATGATAGCTCGTTGCTGTGTAAACGGGAAAGTGGCATATCACATCATCATTAAGAGCCTCTCAACACCCATTTAGTTGATAAACAGAAAGATTGAATAAAATATATACCTGCTCTTCTGTCGGATTTACTTTCGCTATTCTATCAGAGGTAAAAGAGAGAGAAAACTAGAGTTTTCTCTCTCTGCCAATATATTAATCTAATAACTGAGCTCCGTTGATTTCAACAATTTCTCCATATAAATAAGAAGCTTCTTGGGATGCTAAGAATGTAATAATGTTTGCAACTTCTGCAGGTGTTCCCTCGCGACCCACTGGAATACCGGTCACAAAGCCCTCTCTAATTTGAGGAGTGGAGAACTTCTCATGAAATGGAGTACCTATTACTCCTGGATTGACGCCATTTACACGGATACCATAAGGGATTAGTTCCTTCGCTAAGCCCTTTGTTAATGTAATTACTGCCCCTTTGGCAGATGCGTAATGGATTGCCCCGGGACCTCCGCCATTACGACCAGCAACAGACGCTACATTGACAACTGCAGCTTCAGCGCTATCCTTTAAATAGGGCAGAGCACTCTGTGTAACATAGTACACTGACTTTACATTTACATCGTATACATAATTCCAAGTTTCCTCCGTTAATTGCTCAAATGGAATGCGCTGTACCATAGAGCCTGCGTTATTGATTAAGATATCAATACCACCATACGTTTGAACTGTCTGTTGTATAAGTTCGTCTACTTCCTGTCTGTTGGTAACATCGGCTTGGACTGTGATAGCTTGTCCACCTGCATCCGTAATACCTTTTGCTAATGCCTCCGCCTTTTCTTTATTGGAATGATAATTAATAACCACCTTTGCCTTCTGCTGAGCGAACTTTTTCGTTACTTCCGCACCGATACCAGTACTAGCTCCAGTGATTAACACTACTTTATTTTCTAAACAAGTATACATTAGTCCAATCCCCCTTTTTTAGCGTGCCAACCAGCCACCATCGACTGGAAGGACAATTCCATTTACATAATCAGAAGCAGACGATGCTAGAAATAGCACAGCCCCTGTTAAATCCTCCGGGTTACCCCATCTACCGGCAGGAATTCTGTCTAAGATTGCTTGATTTCTAGATTGATCCTCTCGTAAAGCTTTTGTATTGTCTGTAGCAATATATCCAGGAGCAATTGCGTTTACTTGAACATTTTCCTTCGCCCACTCATTGGCTAGAGCATGAGTAATTTGTTTTATTGCTCCTTTACTAGCAGCATATCTTGGAACAATTACTCCCCCTTGGAAGCTTAACAGGGAAGCGGTAAAAATGATTTTACCAGCCTGGCGAGAAATCATTTGCTTTCCAATAATCTGACTTAGGATAAAAGGAGCAGATAGATTAATTTCCAAAACATCGTCCCATTTATCCAAATCATGAGAAACAGCAGGCTCTCTGTAAATTGTTCCAGCATTATTGATCAATATATCAATTTGATAGTGTTGTACTACTTCTTTGGCAAAATCGGTTACAGCTTGTCTGTTAGAGAAATCACATTGGTAGGAGTAAAACTTTCGTCCTTCCGCTTCGATTTGCTCAGACAAAGTAGTTTTTCCTGTAGGCAATGAACTACTAACTCCAATAACATCAGCCCCGGCCTTTGCTAAGGCAATAGCCATCTCCATTCCAATGCCGCGACTGCAGCCGGTTACAAGAGCTGTTTTATTTTCTAATGAAAACATTCTCATTCTCCTTTTCGTCGTTTTAATAGTAATTCTTCTATTGCCCCTGTTCCAAACAGCACGCCAATTATAATGGCTATACAACCTAATATCTGTATAGATGTAATTTGTTCTTTAAGAATTAGGGTGGTGCCAAGTATACCAAAAATGGTATTAAAATTTCCGAAAATAGCAGTTTCAGCTGCCCCTATTTGAGAGATTGCGAAATTATATATCATATGTCCAATGGCAGTTGCTAAGATTGCCGAACCAAAAAGTAGAGCATACATGTTAAATGGTGCATGCATGAACTCAAGAAATTTAGTAGGCTCAAAAATTAATCCCATTGCCAACAAGGCAAAGGATCCAACTAACAGCATATATCCTGTTAGCAGCATGCTATCAAACTTTGCGGATACTTTCCGAATAACTAGAAAACTCATAGCTTGTGAGACGATAGAGACGAAAACCATGAAATCACCAGTGGAAAAGGAGGTATTCATGTCACTACCATTCATCACTGCTAAAGTAACTCCAAAGGTTCCTAGTAAAAATCCAAAGAAGGATAAAGGATTAAACCGATTAAATCCAAACAGGAGAGCCAAAATAGCAGTAATAAGTGGACTAAAACCAAGAATAACACCACCATTAATGGCGCTAGTTTTTGCTAATCCTATGGATAGTAATAGGTGGTGCAGGACCACTCCTAAGAGACTTGCTAATCCAATCCACTTCCATTCGCTTAAAGAAGGCATGCGCAAACGTTTAAAAAAAGCTAAGATAATAAGTACACTAATGCCAGCTAAGAAAATTCGAATACCTGTCATAGGGAGGGGGCTAAAGTAGGTAACTAGCAATTTTAACGCCACCAGGTTTAAACCCCAAAACATCATGACTATTAATAGTAGACTATAAATTCTAATTTTCGTCATATCAGGCCTCATTTTTATCATATTAACTACGGTGCTTTTTAACTTCCTCTACAAAATCCTTTGCAAGTGAACGCAAGGAATCCCAATCCTCGTTCTCTATAAGCTCTTTATTCAAGAGAGACCCTCCAACTCCAACAGCAACAGCCCCGGCTTTGATAAAGGCACCAAGATTATCTAATGTAATACCACCGGTTGGCATCATTTTAATATGTCCTAAAGGACCTCTTACATCTTTGATAAATTGTGGTCCTAAAACTGAGCCTGGGAAGATTTTTACAATGTCAGCTCCATATTCGGAGGCCTTCAATATTTCAGTCGGAGTAAATACGCCTGGAATAGCAACTTTCCCATACCGTTTTGCTACACGAATTGTTTCCTCACTAAGTGTTGGAGCAAAAACAAATTGTGCCCCATTGGAGATGGCATTATATGCTCCTTCACTGTCTAGTACAGTCCCAGCTCCAATAACAACCTGGCCTTTATAACGAGTATTTGCCGTGTGAATGACTTCCGTAGCTTTATCGGAATCTAGTGTTATTTCGATAGCTGTTACTCCACCGGCTACCAGCGCATCGATTACATGATAAACCTTATCTGAAGAAATTTTTCTAACTACTGCTACTATTCCTGATTCTACTATTTTATCCACCGTGTTGCTCATCTTAGCTCCTCCTCATCGTGTTACATCATTTAATCCTTTTTGTATATCCTCTAACACTCGAATAGAAGGTAAACCCTCTACATCTCCATTTACCTGGACGACTAAACTTCCGATAAGTGCCCCTTGTTTTACAGCCTCTTGTAAGGACATTCCCTTAAGTAAACCGTTTATAACCCCAGCTGCAAACCCATCTCCTGCCCCAATTGGATCAATGACTCTTTCTACTCGGAAGCTTTCAATCTTACCGAAGTTGTTATTTTCATCCGAATAATAGGAGCCGTTTTCTCCATCCTTTATAACAATATTTTTAACGCCTTGAGATTTAAAGAAATGAATAATATCCTTTACCTCCGTTAATCCAGTTAAAAATCTAGCCTCATCCAAACCAGGTAATAACAAATCAGCCTGTGAGCTAAGCTCTAAGAGAATTTCCTTCGCATCGGACCTGCGTGTCATTAACTTATGGCGTAAATTTGGATCAAAGGAAATAAAAATATTCTTCTCTTTAGCAAACTGAATGACCTTTCGAGTAAGGGTAAGACAACTTTCACTTAAGAAAGGCGTGATTCCTGTTAAATGAATTATTTTTGTTTGCTCTAAATAATCCAAGTCTAAATCATCAAATGTTAGAGCGCTAGCTGCTGAGTCTGCTCTGTAATAATAGACGTGGTTTAAGCCATGGCGTGTTCGCTCCTTAATATACATGGCATTCTCCGTATTTTTTTTGTAAATAATACGAGAGGTATCAATCCCTTCGCCGCGGATACCAGAGATTAAATAATCTCCTAAAGAATCATTGTGTAGACCGCTAATCCAACCTACCCTTGAACCTAGCCGAGCTAAACCAATTGCTACGTTCGATTCAGCTCCGCCAAATTTCTTTTTAAAGGTGGTTACATATTTTAGTGGTCCATCCTCCACCGGTTCCATTAAAATCATCGTTTCACCAATTGTAATTACATCAAACATGATACTCCTCCTTATTCTGAAACTGCTTTACGTTTGAAAAGTCTCCCGATAATAGGCAGGAATAATGTTAAAGCTGCCAAGATAATTAACCCCATCGCAATAGGGCGATCTAAAAATAGGGCATAAGAACCTTCGGACATCACAAGAGTACGTCGTAATTCGCTTTCAGCCATCGGTCCTAGGATTAATGCAAGAACGAGAGGAGAAGCGGGGAAGCCATACTTTTTCATGAAATATCCAACGATTCCTGCAAACAGCATGACATATACATCAAAGTAATTGTTATTTAGCGCATATGCACCAATCATAGATACCACAATAATAATAGGAGCAAGTCCTACTTTTGGGACATTTAAGATTTTAGTAAATAATCGAATTCCTGAAACACCAAAAATAGCCATTAAGATATTTGCGATAATCATTCCGGCAAATAACGTATACACTAAGCTGCCACTAGTAGTGAAGATTTGTGGGCCAGGCTGTATGCCCTGTACTACTAATGCACCTAACATAATAGCGGTAACGGAATCTCCAGGGATACCAAGCGTTAAGAGAGGTACCATCGAACCTCCTGTAACAGCATTGTTAGCAGCTTCTGCAGATGCCACCCCTTTAGGATTTCCTTTCCCAAATGTAGCTTTTTCTTCTTTTTTAGCAAAACGTTTCGATTCATTATAAGAAACGAATGCAGCAACGTCAGCTCCTGCTCCTGGGATAATCCCTATAAAGGTACCTAGTGTACTAGAGCGTAAAAAGGATGGTCCTAAATTTTTTAAGTCTTTCCATTTAGGCAAGGAATAGTTTGCAATAACCTTTTTTGCTTTATCTCCAAGCTTTAAACGTTCCTCTACCATAAAAAGTGCCTCAGAAACTGCGAATAAACCAATCATTACAGCAATAAAAGAAATACCTGATAATAAAGAAATATTTCCAAAGGTAAAGCGAGGATAGCTTGTCATTGGATCTAATCCAACGATACAAATAACAAGTCCAACAAAACCGGAAATTAGTCCCTTTATAACTGATTTACCAGATATGGAGGAGATAATACTTAAACCAAATACTGCAAGTCCAAACATTTCAGGGGAGCTAAAATTTAGCGCCACCTTACCTAAAACTGGTGCAATCAAAATAAGTACCGCTACACTGAACAGACCTCCGATACCGGAGGCGATAGCTGCTATACCTAGTGCTTTTCCGGCATTCCCTTGCAATGTCATTGGATAACCATCCATAGCAGTTGCAGCGGAAGCAGGAGTACCTGGGGTATTTAAGAGAATGGCCGCTATCGAACCGCCATAGATAGATCCAAAATAAACACCAACAAGTAATAATATGCCTGTAACTGCATCCATACTAAAAGTAAATGGAAGAAACAATGCAACCCCCATTGTTGCAGTTAAACCAGGAAGGGAACCTATGATAATACCCGCTATTACACCAAGTATTAATAACGTAATAGTTAATGGGCTAAAAACATTTGCAAATCCTTCAAGTAATAATTCCATGTTGTCACCCCTTTAATAGATAAATCCATGGGGAATCGGTACCCCTAGTAGCATTTCGAAGATAAAAGTAATGACTATTGAAAATATAATAGATAGTAATAAGATGAATTTCCAGTTTTTCTCTCGCATGATGAGCATCCAGCAGACAATGAATAGCATGGATGAAACTAAAAATCCGAGGAACTGTGCTAGTACAATAAAGAGAATTAATGCAAGAAAAGTTAAAATAAATTTCTTTATATTTTCACGAGTAAAGGAAATCTGGTCCACATCATTAGCTTCTTCCTTAGTTACTCTTTGGAAAAAAAGAATGATGGATAGAAAAGCTAATACAAAGGAAGCTAGCTTTGGAAAAAATTCTGGGCCCGGACCGCTTCCAGTACGCTCAGGAAAACCATTGGCCGTAAACCAAATGTAACCTGATAATATTAGTAAAAGGACACCAATCACACGATTTGAATTCATTTTTTCACCTCTCCTATTTAAAAAGATAGACAAAGCTGAAATAGCCTTGTCTAACGAAGCATTAATTTAATTCTAATGTTGGGATTAACTCTTCAAAAATTGCGTTTTGTTCTTCCCAAAAAGAATATAGCTCTTCAGAGTTTAAATATTTATACCCTAGTCCTAGAGTTTCTACTTGTTGTTTAAAGTCATCGCTCTGTGCTACTTCTGCGAACTTGGCTTCTAAAATGTTTACAACCTCTTCAGGAGTATCCTTAGGAACAGAAAGTCCTCTCCAAGTACCAATTGATAAATCAATTCCAGATTCTTTTAATGTAGGCACGTCTGGCAAGCTTTCTACACGCTCATCAGCCATAACTGCTAACACTTTTAACTCTCCGGCATTAACTTGATTAATAACCTCTGCAGGTGATACAGACACTGCATCTACATGGCCACCTAACACAGCAGTTACAGCAGGAGCTGCACCTTCAAAAGGTACATGATTAAACGTTAATCCAAGCTCTTTTTCTAAGGCTGCTGCAGCTAAATGCCAAATAGCTCCTGTCCCAGAGTTACCAATTTTCAAGTTTTGTGTTTCCGCATCTGCTAAAAACTCTTCTAATGTATCCCATGGTGCATCTGCTTTCACTGTAATAGCAGCTGGGTCGCTGTTTAATAATGCAACTGGTGTAAAATCTTCATACGTGAACTCAGCCAATCCAGTGTTTGGTAAAGTAAGCAATTCTACAGTAGTCATGGTAACTGTATAACCATCTGCCTTCGAATTAACGCCTTGCTGCATTCCAACAGCTCCACCGCCACCTTCTTTGTTTAACACAGAAACACCTTTTTTCATGGACCCTTTAGCTAAATCTGCAAATTGTCTAGCGAGCGTATCGGTTCCACCACCCGCTGCATAAGGCACGATAATTTGAACATTCTTTTCTGGAAAGCTATCACTAGATCCAGAGTTTCCCTCCGAATTACAAGCACCTAACATTAGAGCAGATCCTAAAGCTACTACCCCTAAAAATTTTTTAAACATAAATATCCCCCTTTATTTGTTTGTTCCATAATAAGGAACTTCATTCCGAAATTATAATAAACGATAAGTGTTCCTTAATAAGGAACACCGTTCTGTTATTATCATAAAAAAATTAATGATAACCTAGTTTTATAGAAATTTCATTTGCACATTTTAAAATAGCTGGAACAATTTTCATAAGTTTCTCTTCAGTCATTCTTACAGTAGGTCCAGTTACACTAATAGCAAATTGAACTTCTTTAGAGTGATTAAATATAGGTGCAGCGATACAACTAATGTCTAATTCATGCTCCTGATTATCAAATCCATAGCCTAAACTTTGAATACTTAGAAGCTTATTCTCCAGCTCAGATCTATTTTTTACTGTATATGGAGTAAACAGCTTAAACTCTTTGATAGATTGTATATAATTTTCTACAAAAGACCTTTCTTGATAGGCTAAGATAACCTTTCCAACACCTGTACAATAGAGTGGGGCAGTACGTCCGACCTGTGAATAGATTCGAATGGAATGATTATTTTCCACTTTATCGATATAAACTACTTCGTCTCCTCTAAGCTGGACAAGATGGACTATTTCATCCACCTCATGGCATAAGGCCTCTATTAGTGGGTGAGCAATAGCTAAAATATCAAGATTTGTTACTACGCAGTTATTCATCTCGATAAATTTTAGACCTAAGCTATAATTTCCATTCCCCGTTTTTTGAACATAATTATGCTTTTCTAGGGTAGTTAATAATCTGTGAGCAGAACTTTTTGCTATCTGTAAATGTGTAGCTATCTCAGTTACTCCATAACCTTTTGGGTTATTTTTTAGGAACTCTAAAATAAATAAAGCCCGATCCACTGACTGAATCATACAAAAACCTCCAAGTGCTGTTCGTAAAAATAATATTAATCTAATTATGAAAGCGTTGTCAAACTATTTTTTGAATTTTTACTATAGAATAAAAAAACTGTTAGTATAAATAATAAGAAAATTATATAAGGAGAAATAATAAATGGGGAAAAATATAAGACTTCGGACGATTGACATGAACGATTTACCTTTCATTTTCAAATGGAGTAAGGATGAGGTTTTTTGTCTATTAAATGAATGGGAAGTAAATAGAAAGCAAGAAGAAATGTATGGTTGGTGGGAAAGATGCTGTAAGATTCAACGATCCCCAAATTTTCAGCGTTTAGGAATAGAGTATGAAGGACGACTAATTGGATACGCAGATATTGCAAAAATACAAAATGAGTCAGCAGAAGTCGGTATAGCCATTGGGGAAAGTGCACTCTGGGGGAAAGGGCTTGGTACCAAGGTGTTAACATTGCTTATGGATTATGGGAAAGAGGAGTTGGGATTAAAACTATTCCAAGCCGAAACAAATGAAGTCAATGATAGATCTAGAAGAATGCTAGAAAAAGCAGGGTTTCATCAAATAGATATGAAAGGTAATAATTGCTTTTATAAAATGGAAGCTTAAAAGGTTCCTATTCTACATGTGGTTTCATCAACTAATGGTTTTGGTGCAGCTAAGTAAAATCAGGAAAACAGAATTGGATATTTATGTTAATGTTAGAGGGGATATGAGGGAGTTAGTTAATCGAGAAGAATATCGCTCGAACTAGCCTTGTTATACATTTGGGAATAGCTATGTTATTTACGCTGCTTGGCTATTTCTATATACAAGATAATCCTAAATATAAAAGTGTAGGAAGATTGCTAAAATACTATTTTAACGAAATGAGGTGATAAAATATGGAGTTTATAGTAGGCATTGCAATTCTGATCGTTCTAACTATATCGACTAGTACTATCGAAAAATCATTAAAGAAAATGGAAAAACAGAATGAGGATATTATAAAAATATTAGAGGAGATTCAAAAAAAGTAAAGTTTCTTTGGTGATAAGGCGGATCAGATAAACACAACAGTGATGGCATGTATACATATTGCAAGGGTCAATGACTTCCCAGTTCATGAGATTACAGAGCCTTGGTATACAAACAACTCAGAAGAGAATAAAAGGCAATTGGGCAATAACAAGTTCCCGCACTGTTATACAAGTTGGAAATATAGCTCTGCCTATCAGGAAACTTTAGAGGTCGATAGGGTTCTTATGGAGTTGCTAGAACCCTTTGTACTAGAAATACTTGCAGTAAACTCAAGTGGATACAGTTATTCAATTGGTTATAGAAGAGCCAATATATTGATTTATACTCTAAGAAGAGTCTGATAATAATACAAATCAAGCATCTCTAGAAAAGTAAAAAGCAACTTCGAGGGAAGCTGCTATTAGAAATGAAAATCGTCCTCTGTGATAATAATATCCTTTGGGTCATATGGCTCGATATGAACGAATGCCAAGGCATGGTCATTCAAGTCCTGAACATATTTTTCAATCATCTCCGCTATATCATGAGATCGGCGGACACTAAGGTTTGGATTCACAGCAATGGTAATATCCAAAAGCATCAAGCTGCCGTGTTGTCTGCCCCTGATTTCTCTGATCTCCCGCACCTGTGGTATGGCTTTTATTTCGTTACTTACCTTGTTTAAAAACTTACTGTCAAAGCCGTCTGTTAATAGATATACGGCTTCTTTAAATATTTCAATAGCCGTTTTAATTATGATAATACCGATTACGAAAGCTGTAATTGTATCGATGATTGGATAACCAATTATTGCTGCTGTAATACCAATTGCTGTTCCTATACTGACTAGGGCATCGGAGCGGTTATCATATGCTGCTGCTTTTACGGCAGTACTTTTAATCTGTTCTGCTAGTTTAAGGTTATATCTATACACTGCAAACATCACAATGGCACTAAAAATTGCCACCATAATGGTTAAAACGCTAGGATTTTCGGCAGTTTTATTGAAGAGATTCTTCCCTGCAGAAATCAACACTTCAATCCCTACATAAATCATTACGAAGGAAGCAATGAGAGATGCAATGGTCTCGGCGCGGAGATGTCCATACTGATGATTGTGATCAGGTGGACGTTGAGATATGCGAAGTCCTATCAACACCGCAACAGATGCAATTATATCAGTGGTGTTGTTCCAACCATCCGCTAACAGGGCTTGAGAATCTCCTAAATATCCAGCTGTAAGTTTTAAGGCGCTTAGAAAAATATAAGCTCCGATAGATAGGTAAGCTCCTTTTTCCCCGGCTCGTAAGTTTGTATATAGCTCCAAAATGTTTCCCCCTAGCAAAAGTCCTGTAAACACGAAAGAGGCTACACTACCTGGAAGTAGTGTAACCTCTTTATATGCAATTTAAGCGTTTATTAAGTATAGCATACAATAATTCAAAAAGGGTTATGTGGTAAAATAGAGAAAATATTCTGATATGGTTATTTTATTTATAGAGGAGAGTGTTTTCAATGATCAAGCAAGCGGGTAAGGGTGATGCCAGGTACGCGGCTCAACTTGCCTTATTATTGTGGCCAAATCATACAGAAGCCGAATTTTTAGAAGAAATGGTTCAATGTATAGAATCAAAGGACTCCGTCATATTTTTGGCTTATGCCGGGGAGGAGCCAATTGGTTTTGCTCAGTGTCAATTGCGGACAGACTATGTAGAAGGGACAGATTCCAATCCAGTTGGCTATCTAGAGGGGCTGTTTGTAAAGGGAGAATACCGAATGCAAGGCTATGCAAAACTACTGATCGCCCATGCTGAACAATGGGCAAGACAAAAGGGATGTAGTGAGTTTGCTAGTGATTGCGAACTAGATAATGAAGAAAGTCTAACTATGCACCTCCGTCTAGGTTTTACCGAGGCAAATCGAATCATTTGTTTTACAAAGAAATTATAGGAATTATAATTATATTTCTTCCAATGGTACTTTTCCCATTTATGGTTAAAGTAAAAAACCCCTCTGCAAAGAGGGGAACTACATTATAAGAAATAACTTATAAGCAAACCGATGGATAGAAAGAATCCAAAGAAGGTATTCGTTAGCGCAGTGCTCTTCATAGCCATTCCTGTTACGGGAGGATTATTTTCCCCCTGTTGAAAGTTTTTGATAGCTGCTATTGGCTTAGGGATACTAAGTAATACAATTAAAGACCAAAGTGGGATATGTCCAAGGATAACTAAGACAATAATCCATCCATAAGCGAATATAAAAGCCGCCGCTAATCCACCAATCGCATTTTTACGTCCAAGGAGGATCGGTAATGTTTTACGTCCACCTTTAATGTCTTCCTCAATATCTCGAATATTATTGGACATATTGATAGCCCCAACTAAAATAGTCATAGGGATAGCGAGTAAAATACTTATTGTGCTGATTTCTCCGGCTTGAATGAAATAGGCGATCAAAACAAAGGCTGCCCCCATCGCAACACCAGAAAAAAGCTCTCCAAACGGAGTATAAGCGATTGGAAGTGGTCCGCCAGTATATAGGTAGCCAATTGCCATTCCAATAAAACCGATCAATATGAGCCACCAGCTAGTAGAAGCACAAATATAAAGTCCAATTACTGCGGCCACTAAATAAAGCAGTAGTGCCACGGATAGAACGTTCTTTGGCTTTAATCCGTGACGTACAATTCCACCACCAATTCCTACCGACTCTTCTGTATCTAGCCCACGTTTAAAATCGTAATACTCGTTAAAAAGGTTGGTCGCAATTTGTAAGCAAAGACATGCTAGAAGCATTGCGATAAACATTATCCAATTAAGCTCTACATCAAATAATGCAATGACAGTTCCCAGTATGACAGGAACAAATGTAGCTGTTAATGTATGAGGACGTGTCATTTTCCACATCAGTTGAGCAGGAGTTAGCTGTTCTTTTTCCTGTACCATCTTTCATTTCCTCTCTATAATAAAGCTCTCTGTTCGAGATAAGTTCTCTACCAAACAAGTATAATTCTATCAGCTTGGTAAAACAACTCCTCATACATATACACGGGCATTTTTACAGGGGCTAGTAAACTCCTTTGCTACTACCGACCTTTAGGGAGAAAGAGGAAGTGGCTTACGAAGATTATTGGGAGTTCCTATGAAAATTTACTGGTAATTAAAATGGATAAGGAACAGGCTGCTGAAATTATATCTTCAGCAGCCATTTGTGTGTAGAACGCCATGTTATCTTTTATTCTCCAAAGGGATTTTTGCCTTTCGATAGCTATCCCATGTTTCAATTACGAAAGTGGCTATTATAGAGATAATAATAATTGCCCATATAACGTTAAGCGAGTTATTGACGGATTGCGTAGAGAGCTCCATTATGTCTGAAAGGTATGAAGCAAGTCCGCTATTCAGTAGGTCTGGATTGCTAGCGATAAAGAGTATTGCAAGGGAATTGAATAGATGTATGGCTGTACTTACCCAGAAAAGGTACATGGTCCACTGTCCCACTCGCCATTTGTAGAAGAGGAGTACAACCTCTAGCGTAATAAGAGAAATGACTATTGGCCAATAGGATAACAGGGTTTCTTGGTTAAAAATTGGCTGGGCAAATACTAGGCCTTGCTCTTCGCTTGAGCGATAGACACCAACTAATCTATCTGCATAAAAGTAGGCTGCGGCAAAAATGGCTAACCAAACCATGGTAAAGAAGATCTCAAATTTGTTAATCATTTTCTTTGGTGGAACAATGACAACATCCTTCAAGCTTTCAGGGCTCCAGACAGTGCCTTTTGCTGTTAGCTCCTCTTTTTTGACCGTGCGATCAATGACAAAAATACGGCGGTTATCCAAAAGAAAGTCTGGATTAAGGCAAGGACAATATCTACTATTGTTTCACCGAATGCATGAAGGATACCCGTTAGTATGTCATTTCCTTGAAAGCCAATGACGGCTTCGATAATATTAATGATGGTAATAGCGATAATCACAATAGGAATTACTATTTTTAGTATGTGAATATAGGGATCATATACATTCGGTCCAATTAAATACATTGGTTTGTCGCGGTAGCTTGCCGCTAGTGTAGCCGGGTTACCTAACTTTTCTAGTGTTCCTTTTATTTCTTCCTCTGATGGGTCATCTGAAAGCATATCCTCAATCGAGGATCTAAGCTCCAGACCTATATCTTCTCTAGTTTTTTGTGGCAATCGCCTGGTTACCTCATACACGTAAGTATCAACTAGATTCATCTTGTTCCTCTCCTTTTAATAATGCCTTTAGTTCCAATGTCATTTTGCTCCATTCCTCTTTTAACTGCTCAAAGACTTCTTTGCCACTTTCGCTTAATACATAATACTTTCTAGGTCTGTTCTCTGTGGTGTCCCAGCTGCTAGTTACGAGTTCTTGTTTTTCTAGTCGTCTCAATAGGGGATATAAGGTGCTTTGTTCCATGACTACCCCTGCTTCCTCTAGTCTTTGTACTAATGAGTATCCATACTGAGGGGTATCTAGCTGGCTCAAAACAGCTAGGGTCAGCGTTCCTCTGCGCAGCTCTGTCTTATATGATTCGAGCGAAGATGTCATTTGATAATCACCTCGTTTTTCTATACTGTATAACATACACTATTTATATTCTGATAATACCATTTTTGGTACAATAATATAAAATTTTAAATGCAATTTATTTTTGTGTTAATAAATTGCCACTGAATAGAGTGATAATATTTACGGGGTAATAAATACCTGAGGCATTCGTAAAGCGCTGACTTGTAAGAACCTTTTCATTTTTTATACGTATTGAATACTGTAGAAATTTTTAAAATATAGGGGGACCTCCAATGAGTTTAACATTTTTCAAATTTCATGCAGATTCCTTTCAAGAATACTATCGGTTAGTCTCGGATATTAGAGTGATGGCACAAATTACAGAAAGGGCGCTATCTCTTGTGGAAGCAAAGGAAAGATATGAGCGAATACTAAAAAGAAATGAGTTGCATACATCCTTTGGCTCCTATATGGCTTGGGAAAAAGAAAACTTTGTTGGACTAGGGCATATTACTTTAAAAGAGGAGCAAGAACGGGAAGCTGAAATCGGGTATATGCTGTTGCCGGAGTATTGGGGGAAGGGTTATGGAACTGCCATTGCAGAGGAGATGGTTAGGCTTGGAACAGAGAGTGGTCTACACAAACTAGTTGCTATTATTGATCCAGAAAATATACCATCTCGAAAAATCCTTACTCGCTTAGGGTTTGTTTCAGAGGAGCTTCGTGACTTCGATGGACTGCCAGGTGAAATATTAAGCTTACAAGTAGGGTAAAGCCAAGGTCCTCTAGAACCCTGGCTTACTTTTTTTGCATAAAGGATGTCCATAAAAAATCCTCTCCAAAAATCTCCTTGGATGAAGACTGTACCATTCTACGGAATTGTAGGATTCGGAAATCTTTTTCGAATATCCCTCTTAATCGCTCCTCTGTGTATCCGATGCCTCCCTTTAAGCTCTGTTCTTTGTAGATTTCTAAATCGGATGTAGGTATAGCACCTTCTGGAGTAAAGCAGACAAGCCCAAAATAGCCGTTCTTTTTTAATGCTCTTTGTAGAATTTCTAAATAAGTAATTCTTCGATGTGGGGGTAGGTGGTGAAATAAGCCACTGTCGTAAATAAAATCATACTTGTTTGGCTCTAGCTCCATATCAAAAAGCGAGACACATTGAAAGTTAATGGACACTTCCTTTTCAAAAGCTCGCTCGATTGCCCAGTTAATAGCATTTTTGGACAAATCGATGGCATCAACCTCACAGCCCTGTCTAGCCATATATATCGCATTCCTACCTGGTCCACACCCTAATTCAAGAGCTCTCAAAGGCTTATATCCCTTATTAAAATAAGCAACTAAATTTTCATCGGGTCCCTCCGTTTGGAAAAAAGGGATTTCTTTTTCTCTGTCGTTGTAAAAATTCTCCCAAAATGACTTTGGCTCTCTAAAAACCTCGTCTAACAGTAAAAGTAAATCATTATAAAGTGAAATTTGCTTGTTCATTTTCTCCTCCTCCTACCTATCTTATATTTTACTGAATGGTGAAGTTTCCGTTGTTACATACGGATTAAAAGGAAGTTAAAGATGTGAATTGAAAAGGATAGATGGGCTGAAAAAAATATCCTATAAATGAAAAATGAAAGCCATTTAGCTCCTATAAACTAAATTGAATAGAAGAGCTAAGAGAAGATACAAGAAAGCGCAAAGGGGCGGTAATATAGGTTTAAAAAGGTCAACATATTTAAACGTTAAATTTTTTTGTAACATTTGTTATGTATTTGTAACATTAGAAGGAGTTCTTCATCATGTATCGAATGATAAATTAGAAGCAAACGAAAGGGAGATTACAGTGAATGAAACAGAACTGGTCCTAATCTTAGAGAACTATAAGGTTATACCTGATAAAATAACCTCTTTAAGAAAAGCTGAAAAACTTTTAATGAAAATAAAGAATGCAGAAGAAAATACTTTCTACTTAAAAGGAGAAAAGGGAGATAGTGAATATGTCGAGCGATGCTGCGAATATGCGGATTATTTAAAACATGAGGGTTTTCCAGTTGCAAGCTATACAAGGAATACTCTCGGTTGCTTTACTTATTTAAAAGACAATATGGTTTTCACTCTGGAAGAAGAAATAGAGGGAGTTGAGGTACAAACGCTTACCGATGAGCATCTGAATTCTATCGCAAAAATGCTGGGAGTTCAGCATCAACTGTCGAACCAATCAAATAGGAGTATTAACCAAGCGACCTCTTGGAGTCTGTTTGGAGGGAATGCTACAGAGGATATTGGTGATTACGATGAAAATGAACGTGCCTTCTGGCAAATGAGAGATACGTGTAAAAGCGATCCTATATTTCAACGGATTGAAGAGCTGTATATTCAAAGAAGAGATCATTTAAAAAGGATTTGGTTTTCTCTACCATCTGGTCCAGTCCAAGGAGACTTTTGCTATTATAATATGGTCTTTACCGAATCGGCATCTTTAAAGGGGTGCTTTGATTTTAATTTGGCAGGAGATGAAATATACATAAATGAGTTAGTGTCAGTAGCTATTTATCATTGCTGGCATGTTCCGTACAGTGGACAGAAAACAGAAATAGAGCGTTTTTGGTCCTTCATGCGGCATTATGAAAAGGAAAGAACTATAACGCCGAAGGAAAGAAGTATCTTATCGGATTTGTTTGCTATTATTCGTGCGTTCCGTTATGACAGAGTAGAGGAAGGTCTGACGCTTCAAGGAGAGCAAAGAAATGATTTTTTAAGAGAAACAATGAATATATTAGAATCTCATCTTCATTATGAAAAATGAAAGGTGTCCTTAGGCTATTGCCTTTTGGACACCTTTTTATCTATTATTATTTTTTTACTTCACAGCCGTCATCAGTACAGATTCCTGATTCTGCAGAGGGCTGGAGCTGTTCTAATGGAGATAGCTGATTTTCCTCTTCCCAAACTTTTTCAATAGATTTCACGAAAGTATCTAGTGGCTGTGCCCCAGAAATTGCATACTTTCTATTTAATACGAAGAAAGGAACTCCTTGCACACCAAGCTGTTGACTCTCCTGTTGATCCTGTAAAACCTCTTCTAAGAAGGCTTCACTAGATAAAACCTCTTTCGATTGGTTTCGGTCTAAGCCTACTTCTTCTGCTAAGTCTAATAGGACCTCTGAATCTCCTAGATATTTTGATTCGGTAAAGTGAGCACTTAGCAACCTCTCAGTTAACGCTGCCTCTTTACCTTCCGTTTTAGCAAATTTGACAAGTCTGTGGGCATCTCTCGTATTTGTCTGCTTCATCTCATCGAAGTTATACACTAAACCGACTGTAGCTGCATTGGCAATCATTTGTTTATTCATCGCTTTAGCTTGTTCCACGGAAACATTCATCTTCTTTGCTAACATCTCATCAAGAGAAATTGTCGGATCACTTTGTAGATTTGGCTGCAATTCAAATGCTTTAAATGTTACTTCCACTTTATCTCTGTGCTGAAAAGTTTCTAGTGCCTGTTCCAATCTTCTTTTGCCGATGTAACAAAAAGGACACACATAATCTGACCATACCTCAATTTTCATCTCTACTCGCCCTCCTATTGCTTTTCGATATGCTTACTATAGCATAGACTTTTCCAATTCACTTCTTCAAAAGCTTGAAAGCATAACTTTTTATGGCGGAGATAGATGAAGAAATATTAGTACCGTTTTTAAAGGATTGTTGATGTGTTAAGAAGAATATTTAAAGAAAGGATTTGTAGTAGGTTTTAAGGATAAGGGGCAAATATAAGTCCTATTGAAGGATCCGTATAAAATTTGCTTAAGCGGGGAGGGGGGCAAGGAATGGACATTGATAACATATTATTGCAGCTTGGTTTTTCTACTAACGCTTCTTATACACCAGTCTCAGGAGGAAAAGATAGCGTAGTTTATAAGCTAGTGGTGGAGGATGGTAAGATTTTTGCTTTACGTATTATCTCTGCTGATCGGCTTCATCAGTTTAAGATAGAGCAGAAGCTTATTGCATTAGCTAGAGATCAAGGAATTCCGGCACCAGTCGTCTATTTCGTACAAGCTATAGGAGAACATGCTGTAATGGTGATGGAATGGGTATCTGGAAAAACTGTATTAAGTGCTTTACAGGAAGAACCTGAGTGCGCTGCTGTTTTGGGATATAACTTTGGAGTGACACATGCCAAAATCAATAAAATTCTTCTTACAGAAAAATGGCAAGGGAGAACTTGGTTAACACCAGTTACAGAGGAAGAGGAAATATTAAAGGCTGTAACACCTGTGGGGAATCATCTACTTCATTTAGATTACCATCCTCTCAATGTACTGACTGACGGAGAAAAAATAACAGGGGTAATTGATTGGATGAATGCTGCTAAAGGAGATTTCAGATTTGATTATTCTAGAACACTTTCTATTTTAGAGTTAGAGGGTTCAAAAGTATTTCAAAATGATATGGAAACGCTTGGCTCCTTCCGAAAAGGATGGGAATCGGGATATGAAAGTATTTTTGGATCTATGGAAGATATGGCCATTTTTTATGCTTGGGCAGGAAAAAGAATGCAAAGAGATATGGCAAATAGAATGCTTCCTGGTGAATACATAACAATCGAACAGTGGATTCAAAATTGGCTTCTTTATCAATAAGCTAATTTTCTTCTTGTTTATACCTCTCTGATAAGGGAAAACTACCTTATAAATAATGAAGGGAGAGGTTATTTCTATGAATAAAACAGTTGCTGAGGTTATATTGGAGCAGCTTTCTCTTTATGGTGTCAAAAGAGTGTACGGTGTTACCGGAGATACAATTATCGGGCTACTAGATGCAATGGCTAAGCAAGAAAAAATTGAATTTATTGCAGTAAAGCATGAATCTGTCGCAGCTTTTATGGCGTCTGCTGAGGCAAAACTAACAGGTAGGCTAGCTGTATGTACAGCTACTATGGGGCCGGGAGCTACAAATTTACTCAATGGGCTTGGGGATGCATACTCAGACCGAGCACCTGTCCTAGTAATCACGGGCCAGGCAGCAAGTGACAAGATTGGAACGGACTATCAGCAATATGTGGACCAACAAGCCTTGTTCAAACCTTTCGTAGAGTATTCTGCGAATTTGACTAGCCCCGATGCAATAGGAGAGCTTTTACAAAAAGCAGCTTTAACTTCCCAAGAGCAAAGAGGGGTAACACATCTTTCTATCCCTAAGGATTTATTTCAGCAGGAGACTTCCTCCCAGGCGAAGCCGTATCCGACCGTATTAAAAGGCGTTAGCTCCTTTGATAGAGAGGATTTGCAAGAGGTAACTTCGTTAATGAAGCAAGCAAAGCAGCCAATGATACTAGCGGGAGCTGGTGCAGAAATGGCGGTGGAAGCAATAGAGGATCTTTCGAAAAAATGGGGAGCTGGGATTCTATTTAGTTTAGGTGGGAAAGGCTTATTTGATGATTCGACGGAGCATCTATTACAGGGAATCGGCGAGGGAGGTAACCCTCATGCAAAAGAAATTTTCCAGGAAGCAGACGTAGTACTTGTCGCAGGAGCCACCTGGTGGCCAGATGGATACGTACCTAAAGGAGCAAAAATCATCTTAATAGACCTTCACTTAGAAAATGCAAATAAACGAATTCCTGCTGACATTGGTATAAAGGGAGACACAAGAGAAATCGTCCCTTTATTGCTAGAAGGAGTGACAAGTGGTCAGGTAAATGAAGACTGGCTTGCTCGTATAAAGGGTGCAAAGGATAAATGGACTGATCAAAATGAGCAAGAGGGTCATATTGGCGGATCTCCTGTTCATCCATCTAGAATAGCAAGAGCCCTGGAAAATGTGGTAGACGTAGAAGCGATTCTGGCCATAGATACAGGAGACGTTACGGTATGGATGAATAGAAACTTTCGCCAAAGGCATCAGAAAGTATTAGTATCGGGCTATTGGCGTTCTATGGGATTTGGTCTGCCGGCAGCATTAGCAGCGAAACTGGAGGCACCAGAAAAACAGGTATTGGCTATAGTAGGAGATGGTGGACTTCAAATGACACTAGCAGACTTAACTACCGCTACCAAATACGACCTAGACATAACGGTCATAGTATTTAATAATGGGGCACTTCAAATGGAAAGCGATAAGATTAAGGCGGAAGGAGTTCAGGAGATAGGCACACAGCTTACAAATCCTGATTTCGTAAAGGTTGCAGAAGCTTGTGGCTGGAAGGGCTATCGAATTACAGATGATAGCGATATGGAAAGTATAATAGAGGAAGCATTAAATAATCCAGGACCAACATTGGTAGACATAGAAACGGAACAAGCCTTTTTTCCGGAAACAGAATAATAACAGAAAAATCCACATCCGCTTGTGAAGGATGTGGATTTCTGTTTAAAACATTGGAAATACATAGGAGATTAGGAACCAAAGTATACCGAAGAAAATGATAAGATACGCAGCGTACTTGATAAATGTTGCACCGACCATTCCATTATCTGTACGTTCTTCACGATGTACTTCCACTTTTCTTTCTTCTTCCATCGCCTTCACTCCTCTCGTATTTCATTTATTTTAAATTAGGGTAGGTTATAGGTTAATTACCCTGTTATATAATGGATAAACATGGAGCCTTAGGCAAAAGCATTTTTCGAAAAATCTAGTTTATACGAGTGGATATCGCTTATTCCGGGATAAATCTTCTATGGCGTGAGTAATGATATACCTGTAAGAAGAGCTGGCGCTTCATGTGTGAGGGAAATATCACTCTTTATTCCTTTTCACAAAAATGCTTTTCTATATTAGAATGGAGTGAAAGATTGGAGGTAGAGTGATATGACAACTGTATTACCGAATTGCCCTAAATGCGGCTCAGAGTATACATACGAGGACGGTTCAACGCTGGTATGCCCTGAATGCGCGCATGAGTGGTCACCAAATGAAGAAAAGGAAAGTAAAGAGGATATTCTTGTCGTAAAGGATGCTAATGGGAATCCGCTTCAAGATGGGGATTCAGTTTCTATTATTAAGGATTTAAAGGTAAAGGGAAGCTCCTCAACTCTTAAGATAGGGACTAAGGTAAAGGGGATTCGCTTAGTGGATGGAGATCATAATATTGATTGTAAGATTGATGGCTTTGGTGCAATGAAGCTAAAATCTGAATTTGTTAAAAAAATCTAATTTGTCAAAGTAGAAATGTTGTGAGTCACATATTTCTACTTTTTTCTTTCTCGTTCGTTAGACTGAAATTTTATATTATCCTCCTTCCGTCTGAGCCGTTTTCTTTATTTATTCCTTATATTAAGAGCAGGGGTGATGAAAGTGAAGATTGAACAAGTGGAGCTGTATATAACTCGTTATGAGGAAACGGTATACTTTTATGAGCATGTTCTTGGATTTCGATTAAAGTTTTGGACAGACGAGGCTGCTGCTTTTCAAATTGGAGATAGTATCTTGAAGCTAATAAAGGATGGGGAAGAGAATCATTTCTATTATCATTTTGCCTTTAACATTCATGCGAATAAATTTAAGGATGCAAAGAAATGGTTAAAGGAAAGGGTGGTATTGCTGACTGAGGATGGAGAGGATGAAATAGTATTTGAGGGAAGAAATCGAGCGACCTCCTGTTATTTTGAAGATCCAGCTGGTAATATTGTGGAATTTATAGCACGTGAAAAGATTGCTCCTTTATCGAATACACTGGGCTTTACCACGAAAAATGTACTATCAATCAGCGAAATTAGTCTATCAACGGATGATATAGGGGCAGCTTATAAGGGGCTGCAAGCGCTGGGTATATCAGCAAGAGACAACGAAACTTATTTGCACACAGACCTTAACTTTATTGGTAGCGATGAGGACGGGGCATATATTTTGTTGGGACCAGTTGGAAGACGGTGGCTGTTTTCGAAAAAGGTAGCCATACCATCGCCAGTAATTATCCATACAAATCTTGGTGAGTTAAAGTGGCCCATAACAGAATAGTATTTTTATTCTTCTGGAAAAACCTACAAATGCCTCTCTGAAAGGAATTCAGAAAGGCATTTCATTGACCGGAGCAGCTATTTTTTTGTGAAGAACTTTTTCCCCTTTGTTAATTCTCCAAATGCTTCCGTGTTAATCATTGTTTTTCCAAGTGTAAGTAATGTAATGAACATTACTCCCGTACCAACTGTAAGATAGATCATCGTAAACACCTTACCTAAATCAGTAGATGGTGACAGATTTGTATCGACCCCTGTTGGAATTAGGCTTACTACACAAAAATAGATAGCATCTAGGACTTCCCATCCCTCTTTGTTTGTGTAAAAAAGTGTCCCAGATAAAATAATAAAAAACAATGTAGTGAACAAAGAAAAGAAAACAGGCTCCTTAAAAGCCTTGAAAAATGCTTCTATAAAACGCTTTACGGTTAAGATAAACGAAATCATGCTTGTTCCACCTTACTATATATGTTGCTCAAAAAAGTATAGCAGATGACTAAGGGAAAAACAGTTACAGTTTATCAAACAATGGATTTTAAGACCGCCCTATGTTAATGAACATAAAGAAGTTCAAATACAAGTATAGCTTTAGAGTTTGCTCTTACTAGAAGAAAATTAAAGATCTTATGAATGACAATAGGGGTTGCATTTTATTCGTTCCAGTCATCCTAGTTTTGATAAAGATTTTACCGCTGCTTTTTGAATGTTTATCTCCGATTGAGTCCCAGTAATAACTTCATACGTTTCAGCAAATGAGCATTGATTTAGTGCAATCCCGATATTATCCAAAGAGTTGATATAGAGTAGGGGTTCACCGATGTCTGCTGCAGCGAAGGAGCGACCGTATGCAACATTTCCCTCGAAAATAGTACGTCCGTTGTTTCGGACAGAAACATAGAAGGTATCTCCGTACTCAACTCCAAGCTCTTTAAATAGTAATCGGTTTATATTCGTCCAAAGATTACCGAAAGGACGGTCAATCACATCAATGACTCCTTGAATAACACCATTTTCTTTATAGGATTCCTTAAGAGGTAATTCCACGATTGTATTGGTAGTGGATGCAGGACCTACCTGGTTAAATTTTATAATCTCTGCTGCAAGGCGAGCGCCTGTGTAGGCGAATATATCCCTTCCGTGAAACGTGTGAGACTCTCCTGAATCCGGAAGACGGTTAATGGTTTCGTCAATAACTCGAACCTCCTTAATCCCGATAAATCGTTTTACGTGAGTAAGCGTACCGTTGTCGGGAGTGACAATATAATGATCCTTAGCTGTTTTTACGACGACACTCTGTCTATCCGATCCGACACCTGGATCAACTATTGATACAAATACAGTTCCTTCGGGCCAATAATTAATCGTTTGCCATAGACGATAGGATGCTTCCCAAATATCAAATGTAGGGATTTGATGAGTTAAATCAAAAATGGGGAGACCACGCTGTACTGTATTTGCTACCCCATGCATCGCGCTAACGGCGCCGTCGCTTATTCCAAAATCCGACTGAAACACTAACAATCCTTTTGACATATCAAACACTCCTAAGCTGTTTTTATTTTCATTTGAGGAGAATCAGTATCTAAAAAAATCCCGTCCTTCTCAATCAATGATTGAAAAGGACGAGATATATCTCGTGTTACCACCTTTTTTCGCTGCTTACTCACATAAGCTGCCTCGGCAAGTACAGAGTTTCTACCATGAACTCTAGACTTGTGGTATAGATAACGGATACCAAATCCCGCGTCCATCTAAGATGCACATTGCACGTTCGATGGAGTGCTCAGAGGCCATTGTTCAAATGGAGTATTTTCTGCTTCTTTTCAGCTACCGAAGCTCTCTTCTTAGAAATCCACCCATTTTACTTTTTCTCTTCAACGCATTAATTTATTATAGTGAATTTACACTCAATTCAGAACATTGTCAATATATTTAGTAGAACTTTTCTTGCTTAATTGAAAAAGGATATAGAAACCGTAGTTTTGGTTAATAAAGTAAGAGCCAGTGCACTCTTTAGAGTGAGTTATTGTTCGCTGGAGGGTTTCGAGATAAGGCTATCGCGCGAATCGGAAGGTCTATCAATCGGAAATGAGGTTCAATCGCGCGATAATGGTAGCGTATCGATCGAAAAATGCCTTTAATCAATCGCAAACGACTATCGAGAAAGGCTATCGCGCGAAACAGAAGGTCTATCGAGCGGAAGCGAGGATCTATCGCGCGAACGAGAGGGTCTATTAATCGGAAAAGGGGTTCAATCGCGCGAAAAAGACTGCGTATCGATCGTAAAATCCTGTTTATCAATCGCAAACGACATCCGCGAAAGGCTATCGCGCGAACCAGAGGGTCTATCAATCGGAAAAGGGGTTCAATCGCGCGAAAAAGACTACGTATCGATCGAATAATGCCTTTAATCAATCGCAAACGACTTTCGAGAAAGGCTATCGCGCGAACCAGAGGGTCTATCAATCGGAAATGAAGTTCAACCGCGCGATAAAGCATTCGTAACAATCGAAAAAGTCGGTAGATCAATCGCTAAACTCTTTCTAAAAAAGTATCAAGCCATAGACCGTGTCTATGGCTTGATACTTTAGAATGTTCCTAGGGCTTCCCATTCTTCCCGTAAGATACCCATTCGGATAGAATCGTAGTAATGCCCATTATAAAAACGAACTTTCCTGATTCTCGCTTCCATCGTCATTCCGAGTTTTTCACCAACGCGAATCATACGTTCGTTACCAGACCAGGTTGTATATCCAACACGTACTAAAGGCATTGTTTGGAATAAATGATTCATCCAAAGCTTTAATGCTCTGGTCCCAAGGCCCTTCCCCCAACTTGGTGCCTCGTAAAAGACTATACCCAACTCTATCCAAAGAGAGGGCTCATGCTCCCAATAATAAGTCACACAACCACATATAACTCCGTTAATCTCTATAACCCAAAAGTTTTCTCTATTTACATAGGAATCTGCTTTTTCCATAAAGGTTTCGTATGGAATTGTTCTGTGTTCATAGTACGGGGCATCCCATTTCTTCCATTCTGGAGATTCTTCTTTGTAAATGAGTTCCCAAAGCCTTGGTAGATCGCCAGGTTGTACTGGACGTATCTTCAGTTCTTTATCTTGATACAAATTATTTTCCTCTTTTCATTCGTATAGTTTTTCTGTTTTTGATTGAAAAGAGCAGTGTTTAGAGCAAAGCTTACTTTTCAATCACCTTTGTATTCATTTTCATATATAGCCACTTCCTTTCTATTTAATAAAATTAATTATAAATGATTATTTTAAACATTTCCTAAAAATTTAAAAGAATCTGTTTCTTCCACAACTAATTATGAGAAAATAATAGAAAAGGAGTGGAAAGTCTATGCGCCAAATTATTGCGATGGGCGGTGGAGGTTTCTCTATGGAGCCGGATAATCCTCTATTAGACCAATACATATTAAATCAATCACCAGAAATAAAACCTAAAATTTGTTTTCTTCCTACGGCAAGTAGGGATGCGGAAGGATATATTGAGAAATTCTATCAGTCATTTAAAACTCTTTCCTGTATTCCTTTCCATTTAACGATGGAAGATTTAAAAAAGAATGAAACGAAAGAAATATTGTTAGAACAAGACATCCTATATGTGGGGGGCGGAGACACGGGGTGGATGTTAGACTTTTGGCGAGAATACGGAGTAGATAAATGGCTGGCAGATGCTTGGGAAGAGGGCATTATCTTGGCGGGACTGAGCGCAGGAGCTATTTGCTGGTATGAGGAAAGCCTAGGAGAAATGCAGAATCATGGATATGAAACACTGCGAGGCTTAGGATTTTTAAAGGGGTGTTATTTTCCTCATTTTGATACGGAGTTAGAAGATCGGGAAGCATTTTTAAAACTAGTGAAAGATGGTCAATTTCCTATCGGAGATGTAGCGGATGACGGAGTTGCCTTTCATTATATAGATACGAAGCTTCATAAAATAATTAGTTCTAGATTAAATGCGAAGGGCTACCAATTGAGTGGGTCACATATGAAGGAAATGTCAGTAAATTATTTAGGGGGCTTTTCTAATGAAAAAAACAATTTACCTGGTAAGGCATTGTAAGGCAGAGGGGCAGGAGGCAGAAGCGCCTCTTACTAGAAAGGGTGAAGAAGACGCTAGGGCGCTTGTTCAAATTCTAAAGAATGTAGAGATAGATCATATCCTCTCTAGTCCTTACAAAAGGGCGCTTGACACGATTAAGCCATTAGCTCAGAAATTAAAGCTAGAAATACAAAAAGTAGAAGCACTAAAAGAGAGAGTGTTAAGTGAGGTACCAATGGATGACTGGCTAACAAAGCTAGAGCAAACCTTTCTAGAGAAGGATCTAGTGTTTGAAGGTGGTGAATCAAGCAGAGCAGCTCTTTCGAGAATCCTTGAAATCATAAAAGAAATAGTAAAAAATGAACACATGAAAAATGTCGTTATAGTATCTCATGGAAATCTGTTGTCCCTGCTAATTCAGCATTACTGTCCAAACTTTGGATTTAAAGAATGGTCCGAAATGAAAAATCCGGATATTTTTATAGTGGATTTCGAAGATAGTCAAGCGAAGGTTACTCATAGGAAGATTGTTTGGAATGAAAAAAATCCTGTCCATTAATAGTTGGACGGGATCTCTTCTATGATTCCTTCGAGTTAGAAGGAATACGTACATTATTTAATCTTTCTTGTTCTTGTTCAGCAATTATTTCATTGTCCTCCGCATTATCACGAGTCACTTTTTGTGTCAAGATAGCTCCAACAGCAACTAATATCATTACAGCAATGTAATAGCCTTTTTCATTTAACTGTAAGTTATCGGCATTGTAAAGACCAATACTAAACATAAACACCCCAGCAAAAAATGTGAAATAAGCTAGTACAGTAAAAGCCATAGTATTTCTTCGACGATGTCTTTTCATCTCTAAAATCCCCTTTCACTTTACTATTCTATAAATATTCATATAAAAGGTTACATATGTTTTTTATTGGCTAAAAAGGTTTTTGAAAGAAGTAAGCAGAATTTGAAAGTAGAAAGAAATATAGAAACGAATAGGGGAAATAAAATGAACATTCATGTAATCGAACAGGCAGAAGTAAACGTTTTGAAGTCTAGGCTTCAAGCAATTCGAGCACTAGAGAATAATCCGATGGGTGTAGAAATAATAAAAAAAGAAAAGATCCATGCTTTCTGTGTAAAAAATATTCCAGGATTTGCGTTTAATACAGTGCGAGGGATAAATGAAAACGAATTAGCATATTTAGATGAAGTCTTCTCTTTTTATGAAAGACAGGATCTATCCTTTCAGGTGGAAATTACCCCTGTACATGGGACAGAGGCAGTTTTCCGTAAGCTAAGTGAAAAAAATTTTTACCAGTCAGGATTCCATTGTTCGTTTATAGGTAAATTAGAAGAGCTGTCTAATCAAGAGATACCATCTGGTCTTTTTATTAGACGACTAAAAAAAGATGAATTTACTACATTTGCAGAAATTTATGTGAAGTCTTTTGGTTTACCAGAGTTCATAAAAGCCGGTGTCCGCCAAAATAATGAGGTCCTATTTGATGTACCCGGCTGGGAGTTCTACCTCGCACTTTATAAGGGAAAGCCGACTGGTATATCCGTTTTATACATAGAGGGAGATGTTGCAACGCTTTCTGTAGCTGCGACCTTGCCGGAATATAGGGGATTAGGGATTCATAGTGCTCTTATTGGCCAAAGGATTCAATCGGCGAAACAGAAGGGAGCGATCTATATTATTTCAGAGGCTTCCTTTGGCAGTGCCAGTCATCGAAATATGATAAGTGCTGGTTTGACGCTTGCTTATACTAAATCGTTATGGACAAAAATTTAGGGATAAAAGTGAATTTTATAACTGTTGTTAGAAATATCCATAAAAAGTTTCTTGAGGGTTCTTTTGTAAAAAGGAATATCTTCTCTTTTCACGAATATGGATAAGATAAATTATCCAGTTGGAGGGAGATCCTATGCTAGCAGATGTGCAAATTGAGCAGCTTCATACGACCGTAGAACATATGGAAGAGCTATCAGAGCTCTTAATTCAGGTAGTAGAGGATGGAGCGTCCATTGGCTTTTTACCACCGATAGAGCTGTCAGAAGCAATGGACTATTGGGAAGAGGTAATAAATCCGGATGTCTTACTATTTGTGGCAAAGAAAAATAATCGTATCATCGGGAGCATTCAATTGCATTTGAGCTCGAAGCAAAATGGTTTGCACCGTGCAGAAATTGCAAAGCTAATGACACATCCTCATTATCGAAGAAATGGGATTGGTCGTTTGCTCATGGAGGAGGCTGAAGAAATCGCAATTGTAGAGGGGCGTTCATTGTTGGTGTTGGATACTAGAGAAGGTGATCCTTCTAATTTTCTTTATACTTCTCTCGGATACAATGAAGCAGGGAGAATTCCTTACTATGCTAAATCGGCAGATGGTCAACTCGATTCTACAGTCCTTTACTACAAGGTGATAGGTAAATAGAAATGAAGCATATATAACTAACTGATACTAGATAAAAAGTAACGCACACCTATTGATAGGTGTGTTTTTTTATCTGCAAACAATGTAATAAGGACTAGTGTTAATAAAATAAATGATGAAAAAAATGGAGTTTAAGGATATTTTGGATTGCAACTTAAGTAAAAAAAACAAAAATCAAAACTTTCTTTGTAAAAAAAATAGAAGTTTAGGAGAAAAGATTGCCCGCAAAAATCGCAGAATTATACTAAGGTTAATCTCCTGGTTCAAAAGTTCCGTTAGGCATATCGGGAGGATTGAAAATAATAAACTTTATGACTATAGGGAGGGAAAGGTTTACTGAAAATGGATATATCCTCTTATTCTTCTAGGTAGAATGATTGAGCATAAAGAGAAAGGAGCAAATGTTTATTGAAAAAAGCATTAATAGTATTGCTGTTTCTTCTGATAGCAGGATCCAGCGCGATTTATACTTCAGCTAGCAGTTCAATACATCCTCTTTCGGAGTGGTATGAACAATCATTTGAGAAGGAAGCCGAGGGGTTAGGAGAATTCACAGGCATAGAGTTGCTTGGAGTTTTAAAGGAAGTTAAGCAATTAACTTTTTTTTCTTCTAAAGAGTTAGAAGAAGTATTATTAGACGCTCTATCAGACCAGCTGAAGAAGTCGACTGCTTCCATAACTGACTACCAAGAGGAGAATAAAAAACTTTTGGAGCAAACAGTTACTAAGCTAAGTGAAGAAGACATATTAGACGAAATCGATAGTTCTACTATTGAAGCGGAACTTGAGGAGGATATTGGAAATATCCTAAAAAAAGTTTTAGAAGACAATTAATTTAAAAATCTGAGGCTAATGAGCCTACAACAAAAACAAAAGGGGACATTAATCATGTTAAAAACAGTAAAAAGCAAAGTAATCGCAGGAACAACAGCAGTATTATTATTAACAGGCGGCGGAGTAGCATTCGGAGCTTCAGACGCAGGAACAAACTTACAACATTGGTATTCAGTTAAATTTCTTCAATCTTCTGCGAAAGTAACAAAAGATACTTACGATTATGCAGATAGTAAGAAGGAAGGTTTAATTAATGAGTATGCTGGAATTAAAGCAGATGCAGGAAACGCTATAGATACTAAAAAATCAGATGAAAGTGCTGCAAAGACAACAGCAATTAATGATGCAAAAAAAGAGCATATTGATGCGTTAAATAAGAAAAAACGCGAAATTGAATTTTATATGAGTGGACAATTCAAAGCTATAGAGTTAGCTGCGAAAGGTGTTATCGAAGTTACTGGAAAAGAAGCTCGTAATTATGCTTTTAATGATTTAACTTCCTTCACAGGAGAGAAAGGTAAAGCGGCGAAATCAGCTTTGGAAGCAGATCTAGCAGCTGTTCAAGCTAAAGCAATCACAGATTTAGAAACTGCTATTGATAATGCGAAAAATTCCCTGCAAAGTCAGTTAGATAGTAATACAGCTGCATCTACAGAGAAAATTAAAGGGATGATTGATAACAAAATTAATCAGCTTAGAGGTGAAATTACTAAAAAGAAAGATGAATTAGTTGCAGCACAGACAAAGATTATTAGTGATAGAGCTGCTGAACTAGAGGCTGAAGCAAAAGCTGCATTAGATGCAGTAGTAGGAAATATTAAAAAGTAATATATTCACGAAATCATAAGGACCTTAGCATAGGTCCTTATCTTTCTACCGTGGAGGGATCTTATGCTAAGCAGAAAAGAAAAATATAAAAAAATAGCGAAAAAGAAGCGGTTCCTTATTGGATTAGGAGCGTTGCTTTTTTGTTTGACTTTAGTTGGTGGAGTAAGATCAGCAGCGGCAGGCAGTGACATTTCGAGCCTGCTAATCAATTGGTTTTCAAATAAAAAATCTGATTCTATTCAACAAATAGAAGTAGCTATTTCCAATGAAAAAGATCTTTTATTAACTGATCTGAAAAAAGCTCTTCAAGTCGAAATAGAATCAGCTAACCAGGAGCTTGCTGCCTATACACAACTGGAGATTTCAGCGAGAGTAGCTAACCTACAAGCTTACGCCGAAGAATTAAAGAGCGGCATGAAGTTTGATAACAGTGATCAAGAGGCGGCTATACAAGCTAACTTGGATGCTATTGTGACAAATGCCATTGCATTGATGAATAGCCAGGAGGTAGATTTATCACTAACACCAATCCCTCCAATAGAGGAAAAGCCAGACGTTCCAGATGAATTGAATCCTGAACATCCAGTAGAATCTGATCCACCCCCAGAAGAACCTGGGGAAAAAGAGAATCCTGAAAACTAAGTACTTTAAGCTTCTAATTCTAGTGGAGAGTAATAGAAATGGATACACAGCAATAAATGTCTCTATTTAGAATTATTGTGGGAGCAGCTATGCTACTTGCGGTATTTCACGAAACCACTGCGCTATTATCAAGCAGCTATTTATATATCCCTGAAAGAAGCCTTTTCTCTAGAAAGGCTTCTTTTTTACGTTAAAGAGTAAAAATAATTACTTTATTCCATAAAAATAGTTGCATTTTAGCGTAATTTAAATTACTATTTAAAGTAACAGAAGGGAGTGGGAGAAAATAGAAGATATTCGTTTGAATGTAGCGTTGTTGCGCAGGAGGGTACCAAATTTGACGACAGCTGCAAAGTCGATTGGGATACGGCCAGCCACAGTTTCTAATTTATGTACAGGGAAGATTGATTTGGGAAAGGCTGAGGTTCGTACGCTTGTAGGCCTGGCAACCTTGGCAAATTGTTCGGTGGATGAATTGATCATACGAGGGGAGAAGGTACAAATGATTGAAACGGGGATTAAGGCATTAGATTTTTTTGCGCCACTTGTAAAGGAAGGAACTACAGGGCTGGTTGCTCGTCCGGGAATGGGACAGTTAGTTATCTTAGCAGAGCTATTACACAACTTTAAAGCTAGTAAATATAAGACGTTGTTTTTATTGCCTGAAGTTGAGCATAAGGAATTAGATGGGACAGTGGATCTTGCTGATGTTACTACCACTTCTATAGAAGAAACGCTAGGAAAGTTTAGGGATTCAACTAGTGAGGTTATTTTTATTACCGATCGTAGTTATGTTGTTTCTGGAGAATTATTGGACTTACAAGAAAAGCTTTTAGAGGAAAACATGTCACCAGTCACCACTATTTTAGTTGATCTATCAGGGGAGGTAGTAGACGAGGATATCCCTTATGGTCCACTTGAAACGGTTTGGCAGTTAGATGCAGAGCTTGTGGCACGTCATTACTACCCAGCTGTTCATCCACTATACTCTACTTCTTCACTTTTAGAAGGAGTTGATTTGGATCAGCGTCATTTTACATTGAGACAGCGTGCTATCAAACTGTTAAGACGCTATCGTGAGCTTCGTGCCTTCGTAGCAGTGCATGGGACTGGAAGAATTCCTGCGTCTGAAACGGAAACCTACGAGCGTGGCTCACGCTTAGAGGCATACTTTACACAGCCATTTGCAGTTGCAGAGGAGTTTACAAAGCAGCCTGGGACTTCTGTTGCCTTATCAGATACTCTAAACGACGTGGAGACTATTTTAGATGGGAAAATGGATGAAGTGCAAGTGGAGTCACTTAAATTTGTTGGCGCGTTAAGCTGAAATTCGAGCGAGTGAATGAAATGTTCACTCGCTTTTTTATTTCCTTTTTAAAACGTTTAAGGAATTGTTTCAAGGGAAAACTTAATAATAATTTGAATGTTAGGAAAGGAGGAGTACTATGACCACTATAAAAGGAAGTGACAAAGACAGTCAAACGAAGCATTCTAAACAAAATATGTGGACTGGTATTTTGTTTGGACTCGGGTTAGTTGCATTTATTGATGAAGTAATTTTTCACCAATTATTACATTGGCATCATTTTTATGATAAGTCTACAACAGAGGTTGGATTAGTTTCAGATGGTTTATTCCATGCTTTTAGTTTCTTTGCGACTATAGGCTCTGCTTTTTTGCTTGCAGACCTTAATCGAAAACATGCATTCTGGAAGAAACGGTGGCTAGGTGGAATTTTTTTAGGAGCGGGAATTTTTCAGCTTTATGATGGAATTATCCAGCATAAGCTGATGGGCTTACATCAAATACGCTATGGCGTAGAGATTCTTCCTTACGATATTGTATGGAATGTTATTGCAGCACTTCTGATAGTGATAGGAATTATACTTTTTCGTCAAACGAGGGAGAAAGCATGAGTACTCATCTAAATCACCAAACTTCTTTAGGGGGCTCTTTGGAGGTGGCATCGCTCCTCTTGGCATTCCCCTTTGTTATGGCGTTCTTCTTATACCTACTTGCAGTTACTTTGTCGAATCGGCACAAAAAAAAGTGGCCGGTTTACCGTACGTACCTTTGGGGAATCGGCATAATTGCCGGGCTTATTACTTTTATCGGTCCATTAGCAGATAATTCGCATACTGATTTTAAAGCTCATATGGTTAGTCATTTGCTGCTTGGAATGCTTGCCCCTTTGTCCATGGCATTAGCGGCTCCCATGACATTATTATTGAGAAGCTTGCCAGTGAAAGCCGCTCGAAAAGTAACAAAGCTTTTGCACAGCAGATTTATTGGTTTCTATCAGGACCCACTTGTAGCAGCTTTCCTAAACATAGGTGGTCTTTGGCTACTTTATACGACAAACCTGTTTTCTTTGATGCATCAACATGCTTGGATATTCTTTTTAATTCATGTACACATTTTTTTAGCAGGATATCTATTTACCATTTCTATTATATATATTGACCCCACCTCACACAGAAAAACATATATTTATCGGACAATCATATTTGTCTTTGCGCTGGCTGGACATAAAATTCTTTCCAAATTTATTTATGCAAATCCACCTACTGGAATCGATAAGCAAGCATCTGAAATTGGCGGCATGATTATGTATTATGGCGGAGATGCTATAGAGGTATGCCTTATTATTGTTTTATTTTTTCAATGGTACAAAGATAGCAGACCGAAAGAGGCATACACTCAACTCGTTTAGAAAGGTGGAATACAATGGAGAAGAAAAAAACTTTTACAAGGGCTGGTACCGATATAGAGGAAGTTAAGAGGCGAAATGCAAACTCGGGGCTTACTTACCAGCAGTTAAATGATTTGGTGGCAAATAAACAAAGGATAATTAAAAAAGAAAGGTAGTGATGTATATGTATGCAAAAACGTTTCTTATTAAATTTGTCATGGTGACTTTAGTGGTATGGCTTGTTTTAGGGATGTATTATGAAGTAAGTGTTATGAATGTTCTGCTTACCAGTATTGCATTAACGGTATTAGGGTACATTGGAGATATATTTCTAATGCCGAGAATAGGGAATGTGTTTGCTACTTTTGGTGACTTTATTTTAGGCTTTCTAGTTGTTTATGGAATGGGTGCACTATTATACCCCGATATACCATTGGGAACAGCGGCTTTTGTCATTTCATTAATTTTAAGTATTGGAGAGATGTGGCTACACCAATATATTCAAATGCATGTTTTTGAACCTATGGTTATGAATCCTTTAGATAAGAAGGGATACTATCAACGTGTACCTTTGTATGATAATTACGCCGAGTTTAAACAAATTAAAAATAAGTAATGCATAAATCCTTCTTTTTTAGCCATTCTAATATTGGTTAATAAAGAAGGGAGGTCATGGATGATGGATAACAATAACAACCGCAACAACAATGATTTCGATCGCAATAACCGTAATAACCGCAACAACAACAATAATAATAACAACAATAACAACAATAACAACAACCTTGAGTTTGGTGATGATTTCAACTTCGAAAACCTAAACGATTTGAACAACAATAACCGTAACAATAACAATAACAACAACAATAACCGCAATGATCGCAATAACCGCAACAACAACAATAACAACAACTTATAATAATTATATTTTTACAAGGGTGATCTTTCGAGATCACCCTTGTTTACATTTGTCTGGAATAAGGGTAGAGGAGGATAGGGAGGTGATTTAGATGATAAAACCTGAGCTAAAGGATATAACGGTCAGGAAAGCTTATGCCACATTTTTATTTCCCTTTGCCTTTCAAGTAAAAAGGCAGAAGGAATTAATGAAAGAGTTACAAGATGATGGATTTATCCTTTTTAATATTGAAGATAAAGAATTACAGGATAAATTTTATGGGAAGGGTGTAGAAATAGTTCATGAAGAATTAGATCAATACTTTTTGCCATATATAGAGGACAAGCTTTTCCCTAGTACGAAGGAACGCAGAGGTTTTTTACGATATTCAAAGGAATTTAAGGAAGAATTAGTTTGGTATCGAAAGAAAGAAAAGATGATTTTCCATGTAAATAGTATGGATATTACATTATGCCCCTTTGGCATAGGCATTGTTACGGTAAGAGTTGAGCTAAAAGATGAAATCTATTCATTATCAGGGGTGTTAGATTTTATCTCTCACTTCAGAGTTTTAGAGCCAAAATTAAAGGAGGAAAAGGATAATCGTATTCTTGCGGAGGAAAGAGAGATGGCAACAACCCATGAGCTTATCATGGAGCATCTTTTTAATCCCTTGAAGTCCTTCATTATAAAAAACAATAAATTAACTGGATACTATGGCAGCTTACCATTTTTTGAGGATGAACGAATGCTTTCTTCTGCTTTTATTATAGCGGATGATCAAGAAGAGATAACAAGCGAGCATCTATATAGAATTTCTAGATTGGATGGTAAGACCTTAGAAGGAGAACCGTATATCTCTAGCAATAATATAGAGTATATTGAGCATTACGTGAAGGAAAGGACCTATTATCGTTGGGCTCCCTTTACATACCAAATTTTCTCAGAAAACTCTCAGATGACTATATCTATAAAAGATAGGGAAGAGCTAGAGCAAGAGATAGCTACATTTATGAGCACTCATTACTATAATTTGTTACTTCATTACTATTATAAAATTATGTTGCTGCGTTTGTCCTTCGAACACAGTGAGCTTACCTGGGTTAAGGATAGAGAATATGTGAAAGAGTTAACGGAACGTATATCGAAATTTTATTCAAGATATTTTTTTGGGGAAGTATCATCTCGATCAGAGGGAAAGGAAATATCCGCTTTATTAAGAAAAAGCTTCCAACTAGATTCACTTTTTGGCGAGGTATCCAACACGGTTAATGATTTATATAGAGCTCAATCTAATCAAACGAATGCGAGACAGAACGCTCTTTTATTCATGCTTACGGTTTATACGGTTATATCAGGAATCTATGGAATGAACTTAGTAATAGAGGATTGGAAGGATTTAACCGATTGGTCTCAAGTTCCTGGATATTCGTTCTTTGAATGGGTAGCTCTAATAACAGCAATAAGTGGTATAGGAATAGCTGTTATTCTTCTTTTTATTTCTGGATGGAGTGGAGCGAGAAGCAAGTATCGAAAGTGGAAGCGTTCAAGGCAAATATAGGGACGTTTCGTAAGTAGGGCATAAGTGATTTTTTCTCATTTTATTAGGAAGAAAAATAACGAGTTTAACATTATTAGACTATTCTTTGTTTAGATAAAGGGTTATAATTCCGAGATAGAAACATATAGAACGGAGTAACGCACGTGAATAGAGAAAAGTCTTCTAAGTCTATCATCATTCCATTGGTCATTTCTATAATAGCTATATCCTTTGCGGCTATATTTGTGAAATGGTCCAATGCGCCGGCAACAATTTTAAGTATGTATCGAATGATACTTGCTAGTCTGCTACTCGTACCTATAGTATGGATGAAGCGAAGTGAATTCAACAGAATTAGTAAAAGAGAATGGGGATTATTACTGTTTTCGGGACTGTTCTTGGCAATGCACTTTGCTCTTTGGTTTGGCTCTTTAAAACTCACGACAGTCGCAAGTTCTACTATCATTCTTGCTTTACAGCCTATCGTTGCGCTAGTAGGGGGAATGCTCTTGTTTAAAGAGCGTACTACGAAGCAAGCGCTTTTTACGATGGGAATAGCAGTTGTTGGAGCTGTGATGGTAGGGTGGGGCGACTTTGGATTAAGCCAAAGTGCTATCCTTGGTGATGTTTTGTCCTTTTTAAGTGTCATTGCCGTAGTTGGTTATTTATTAATTGGACAAAGTGCTGTTAAAAAGGTATCGCACTGGATTTATAGCTTTTGTGTTTTCGGTTTTGCCTCTATCGCTTTAGTAATATACAATTTTGCTACTTCAGTTCCTATGGTTGGTTATGATTCAAGAGAGTGGGGAATATTTGTCCTCTTGGCAGTAGTGCCTACTATTTCTCACTTGATTAACAATTGGCTATTAAACTATGTAAATGCTACGACTATTTCAATGAGCATACTAGGCGAGCCGGTTGGAGCAACTATTTTGGCAGCTATTATTCTAGGTGAGAGTTTGGTTGCTTCTCAAATAGCAGGGGGACTTATTGTTTTAGTAGGAGTTTTCTTCTTCCTTATGCAACAAATTAGAGGATATAGAAGAGTTAGCTGATAAAGGAAGGTTGATGAAGTTGGATGTAGCTGCAATGTTTAAATTAACGTTATCAATGGCTATTTTTGGCTCAATCGGTCTCTTCACCACTAAGACCGGTATCCCGGCAGCGGAACTAGTATTTGTTCGGTGTATTTGTGCAACTCTTTTTCTTGGGGCTATATGGTTTATCACCGGAGGACATAAGATAGAGGTGTGGAAAAGGAAAGAGATTTTCCAAACAATGCTGTGTGGGATATTCTTAGTTCTTAATTGGGTTTTTCTATTTAAGGCATTCGAGGTTACATCCATTACAGTAGCTATTACAATCTATAACTTAGCACCTATCATAGTATTGCTCCTAGGAACTATTTTTTTAAAAGAAAAAATGTCTGTAACGTCTATACTGGCGGTCATTATATGTTTCTTAGGGAGTGTTCTTATTGTCGGGATAAATAGTCTCAGTTCATTTACAGAATTTTTAGGCTCAGGCTTCCTTTGGGCTTTGCTGTCAGCGGTCTGTTATGCAATGACTATGATACTAGGAAAGGGAATCAGTAAGCTGAGTGCATATGCAACAACCTTTATTCAGACGTCTGTAGGTTTAATAATTCTTTTCCCTTTTATGCAGTTTCAAGTATTTGAAGGGTTATCCACGTCTAATTGGGTATATATTTTGGGTACAGGACTAATACATACGGGTTTTGTTTATTATTTGTTTTTTGATAGCATAAGAAGGTTGTCGACTGCTATCATTTCAGCCTTGGTTTTTGTTGACCCGGTAGTTGCTATATTATTAGATGCTTTAGTTTTAGATTTTCGTCCTACCATCTCTCAAACTGTAGGTATAGTGCTCATCTTCGGAGGAATCATTTATGCCTTGTATAGACCAAAACAAAGCCTTGAGATTCAATAATCTCAAGGCTTTTCTACTAGTAAGTTCCTTTTTCGAATTGGTGCGAGGATAAAGGTGACGATTAGTATCAGCACTGCAATGACAACTGCGGAATAGAATAATCCTCCATAACCACCTTGAGCGGCCAATGTTGTAACTTCATTGACACTATCTAAAATAACCTTTTTTAGACCGGGATCTTGTATTTGCTGAATCACAGCTTCCATACTGTCTTCGGTTATATTACCATTTCCAGCTGGTATGCTAGCAGTGATGTTTTCTAATTCTTTAAGACCCTCGGGACTTATTTGTGCATTCTGAATGTTATTTTGTAAAATACCCGTAAAATCTGTCTTAAATAAGGTAGGTAGTTCATTAAAGCCACGTGCTATAAAACCAGCATATATAGTTGGAGCAATCGTCATCCCGATTTGTCTGGTTAGAGATAATGTTGCTAACGCTGTACCTTTATCGGTAACTAGCTTCTCTGTGGCCAAAATATTTAAAGGAGCACCCAATATTATTCCCATTCCTAAGCCGGCAATACTGGAAGACACGACAAATTGCCATTTGACCTCAATCCAGGTAGGGAATAATAGGAAGCCAATTGCTGAAATTATTCCTGACAATAAGACAGCGAGAATTGGTCCTTTTTTATCTACTAGAATACCTCCAACAGCTGCGCCTACTCCAGCAGCTAATGCTAATGGAGTCATCCAGTAACCAGCATTTTCTTGTGCAATTCCTAATACTTGCTCTGAGAAAGCAGGGACAAAAATCATACCAGCTAAAAGAGCTCCAGAAAATGCACCAATTAGCAGGGTAAGTAGAAATGCAGGTTGTTTTAATAATAATATTGGGAGAATAGGATCCCCACCCCGTTTTTCAATTCGGCCCTCATGTAATAATAAAACGATAAATAACAAGATTCCTGCAAGGATATATCCAAACACATTTGGCTCTAATAAGCTTTCAAAGAAATGAACACCTTCTATGTTGGTCAGCCCATACATCACACCTAAAATAGACAACGATAAAAGAATAGTTCCCAATAAATCTAATCTGCCGGTAGCTGGATCCATGGTCTCTTCTAGCTTTAAGAAGCCTAAAACAACCAAAACAATTGCGATAGGAACATTCACTAAGAAAAGAAAGTGCCAGCTACCTGTTAAGTCTAGTAAAACGCTACCTATGTTTGGTCCTAACACTGCTGCAATTCCATTCATACCTCCAAGCATGCCTAGTGCTTTTCCTTGTTTTTCAGGAGGAAGTGTACTTAATATATGAGAGCTTCCGATGATGAAAATACCACCACCGCCTAGTGCCTGGATAAATCGAGATATTAAATAAAACGTAAAGTTTGGGCTTAGCGCTACAAGTAATGACCCTATGCCAAATATGGCAATTTCGATAATAAACAATTTTTTGCGTCCATATCGGTCAGATAGCTTTCCGATAATAGGGACACTTATTGCTAAACCTAGCGTGTAAAGTGTTACTCCCCATGCCCCCCAGTTAGCTGACACATCAAAAGAACCGTTAATTGTTGTTAGAGCAGCACTAATAATGCCATTATCAAGTGCGGCCATAAAGACGCCGATGGAAAATAAAACAAGAGCCCATGTTTGGGAAGAGTGTTTCTTTGCCATATTTACACCTCCTAAATAAAAAATTTTATATGGATAAAAATGTAATTTATAATTTCTATCAGAAATTATACCACTTCTTTATATATGCATGGAAGGGGATAAATTAAACATGTTTTGATATGATAACAATGGATGAAAAAGGAGCAAAACTAATGAAACGATATACATATAAACAACCACTTTCTATAGAACTCACCCCTATGATTAATGTTTATGACGAAGTAGGACAAGTAATATGTAAATTTCAGCGATATTATTCTAATAAGCTAAAAAAGATAGTTGATCGCTCAATGGACTATCGTTATTTCCTGGAGTACCGTGTGTATGATAATAACGACCAGCTTCTGTTTATCTGTAAGAAGGTGTCGCGAAAGGGCAGAGTCTATTACGTAGCAAGAGATCTAAATTCGATGGAGGATTTTATGATTTCCTATGATAAATGGAAAGAACTAGTTGCTGATCTCTTAATTACGGGTAAAGATTTACAGGTAGTAATTGATAAAGAAATGGAGGGTTGGTCAACGTTTCTTTATCAGGAGCAAGAAATAGCTAGGTGGAAAGCAGATGTAAGCGAAGAATTCACGATTCAACTGGAAATAAACGACGATTCCCCTATTAAGAATCCAGCTTTTTTTATTGGAATCAGTCAGTGTGTACTATTTATAGGAGCATAATTTTTTACTAGGCAAGTAGTCTTCTATAGTTTAATATTAACAAGTTTTTTAAACCAAGATGGAGGAGTGATTTTGATGAATATTTATGAGATAAAGGTTAAGAAGCCCGATGGAACAGAATATAACTTAAGTGAATACAAAGGAAAAGCAATGCTAATTGTCAACACCGCAACTAAGTGTGGGCTGAGTGATCAATTCGAGGGTCTTGAAGATCTATATAAAAAATATCAGCAGAATGGTTTAGTGGTACTTGGCTTTCCTTCCAATCAATTTAAGCAGGAGCTTGGCGATTCTGGGGAGGCAGAGCAGGCTTGTCGTATGAGCTACGGTGTTACTTTTCCAATGCATGAAATTGTAAAAATTAACGGCAAGGAAGCACATCAGCTGTTTGATTATTTAACTAGCAATGCCAAGGGTCTACTATCAAAAAATATTAAATGGAATTTTACAAAATTTTTAATTGATAAGAACGGCCACGTAGTTAAACGGTTTGGACCTACTGATAAGCCAGAAGCTCTGGAAGAGGACATCAAAATGGTGTTAGCAGAATAGCTTCAACTCGTCGGGTAAATTGGTCATACTACCATGAATAGGCTAGAAGTTTTAACAGTAAAAAACACGTTGGCGGCTAAAGCTACCAACGTGCTTCTATTTAATGGATAGTCGGCTGGTCCATTCCAATATGCTTATAAATATAGTTTTTTAACTCCTCTACCGAAAGCTCAATTTCATTTATTTGAAGACTATCTTTAATATATGCTAACTTATTACCCTCTGTTGCATATGATTGTATGTGTAATATGCTGTCGATATGAAGAATTCCTTCATTTGTTATCATTTGGTCATGCTCCCCAAGAAAGCCTTCTTCCTTAAGCTCCTGTTGAATGGGAGGCAAGTTACTAGTTAACCCGTTTTTCAGTACGATTGCAAGCTCCCTATCATCCTTTTTATTTCCTAGAAAGTTGCATACATAATAGGTAAGGAGGACTTGCTCTTTTTCTGTAAGTTTCTCCATATCTCTTCCCCATTTCTTTTTACCCTCTTTATTCCTCTTCCCTCTCTTTCTTAAACCTGAATCAATCGATTATCACCTGTTTGAAAATAGGTTATAGATAATTTCCTTGCTAAAAAAAGACCTGGATAATCCCAAGTCTCTTATGATGGAAATCAGCTGAAGGGGCAACCCCTCGGTACATCCTGATTGCTAGGGCGGGACAGAGCAGGCTCTTGCACAACTTACCTAATAGAAATTATTTTTATTGTCCTTTATGCTCCATATTGCACGCATTTAATAAGTGACCATCTGGATCTTTAAAGCAGAAGCTTCCTAATCCATCTTCGTTAACATTTAAAGAGCCGACTTCAATTTTATTTTCCTTGAGCCATTGATAGAAGTCCTTCAAGGTAGGAGTATAGAAATCTATGAAGCTACGGGCGGATTTGGAATGCGTATCAAAGAAGGAGACAGGTATTACCTCTTCAGTCTGCACTAAGTAAATAGTCGGGACACCTCTTTGTCCGAAGGATAGCATTGCTTCTCTTTCTCCCTTATATTCTAAATGTACACCTATAACATTCATGTAGAAATCGATGGAATTCTCCAAATTACTAACTGGAAGTTCAATAGTAGCTATACGAGATATAAAATGAGACAAAGTACTCCCTCCTATTTATACAAGATGATTTAATAATTCTCCATTTTTCTCCAAAATCCTTCTGGTAAATAATAATTGTAACTGCTACAATTTTTTTATTAATAGGAGGTGTATGGGAATGAATGGAGGATTAGTAAGAGTGGGAACAACCTATATACCAGTTAGTAGCGTGGAAATGGCTTGTAGCTGGTATGAACAGAAATTAGGGGGAATTGTTCAATATAAGGACGATGATAAGGCTATACTAAACTTGGCAAATCAGAGCTTCTTCCTAGTTGCAGCAAAGGAAAGTGAAACAGCAAACTTCGAAGATACTAAAGGTAAAATTCGCTTTTCCCTTACTTTTGAAGTAGATGGGCTAGAGGCATTGGAAAATCTTCGATTTCAATTTATGGAAAGTGGCATGTTAGTCGGAGAAATAGAGAATAGAGGACATGCTGGTCGAAACTTTGTGTTTTTCGATTTGGATGGCAATAAGTTTGATGTATGGAGCGAGTTAAGTACAGACTTTAAGGAAAAATATTTGGTAGTAGATTAATCTATTCTATGATAAGATTTCTCTTGTTATAAAATTGAATAAGAGAAGAAGGAATGAACTTGGCAGTTAGTAAGAAAAAAGATTTAGGAGAAAAGTTAAGTTTATTTCACTTAACTTGGCCCATCTTTTTAGAGGTATTTTTGTTTATGTTGATGGGTATTGCTGATACATTTATGCTTAGTGCTGTTTCGGATGAAGCAGTATCGGGCGTAGGAGCAGCCAATCAGTATATCCATATTGCAATATTAGTATTAGAGGTTGTTGGAAACGGTGCTGCTATTGTTGTTTCACAATATCTGGGGTCTAAAAGATTTATAGAAGCATCAAAAATATCAGGACTTGCAGTAACACTAAACCTTTGTGTAGGCATTGTGTTAAGTATTATTTTTGTTTTATTCTCTAATCGAATGATGAATGCTATGAATCTCCAGGGTGAGGTACTTGCTCATGCGCAACAGTATTTGGCTATAGTCGGAGGCGCCATCTTTTTACAGGCCATTATAAATGCACTAGCTGCTATTATCCGGGTGCACGGCTATACTAAGCAAACGATGTTTGTCTCACTAGGCATGAATATCATCCATGTAGTCGGAAACTATGTGCTGATATTTGGAAAATTTGGTTTTCCTGAGCTTGGAGTCCAAGGTGCGGCTATTTCTTCAGTAGGTAGTAGATTGATTGCAATGCTCGTGTTCTTTTGGCTGCTGTATCAGGTGATGGAGTACAGAGTACAAGTAAACTACTATTTTACTATGTCTAAGGATTATATTAGAAAAATTCTTCAAATTGGCTTGCCTTCTGCATTTGAACAAATTTTATATCAAGGCTGTCAAATCGTATTTTTATATTATGTAACCTATTTGGGCCCTGAAGCTTTAGCGGCAAGACAATATGCTGTTAATATTTCGATGTTCACCTATCTATTTGCCATTGCTATTGGAATGGGTACAGCGATTATAGTTGGTAGGTTTGTAGGTGCGGATGAGTCTGAAGAAGCTTATCATTCTGTATGGTATAGCGTGAAGCGAGCCATTATATTCACCCTTGTCATGGTTATAGTGGTTATTATTTTCCGATATCAACTAATGGGCTTATTTACTGACAATAAAGAAATAGTTCAAATTGGTGCTTCCGTTCTATTGTTAAGTATACTGCTTGAAACGGGAAGAACCTTAAATATAGTAATTATAAATTCTCTTCGTGCTGCTGGAGATGCTAGCTTCCCGGTGGCGATGGGTGCTTTGTCAATGGTGATGATGAGCCTTCCCTTAGGCTATTTCTTTGTATTTGTAATGGATTTGGGACTGGTAGGTATTTGGCTAGCAATAGCAGCTGATGAATGGACTCGTGGAATTATTATGTACTTCCGTTGGAAGAACAGAAAATGGCAAAAGTATGCTTTAGTGAAAAAAGAAACAGAAACAATAGATAAGATAGAGAGCCAGCCGATTTAGGTCTAGGCTCTTTTTTTATTTCCAATCCTTAAAGGAAATATACGCATGAAAAAGAGAGTCCAACATAACACGTAGTTGGACTCCCTATAGTTTTGATGCATGAAATTCTATATTAGCTTACAGGTATTTTTACTTGCTCTGGTTGTATATGCAGCATTTTTAACTGTTTAACTGCCTTTTGAAGAGTGAAAATATCTTGGACAAGCGCCATTCGAACATAGCCAGCACCAGCTGATCCAAAAACAGTACCTGGTACGACAACTACCCCTGTTTGCTTAATTACTTCAAAGGCAAAATCTTTATCATTTAGGGAATAAGGATATTTTGCCCAAACAAACATACCTCCTTCAGAAGGAGCAACCGTCCAACCGAGCCCTTTCAAACCTTCTGTTAATATCTTGTGTCTTTCGGAAAAAGTTTTTCGGAGATTTTCGGTAATAGCCTCTGCGTTGTTGAGAGCAATAATTCCTGCTTCCTGGATAGGACCGTAGATGCCAAAGTCTAAATTTGATTTTAATTGTTTCATAATGCCGATCATCTCTGCATTCCCTGCGATATATGCGATTCTGGTACCGGCTAAGCTGAAGCTTTTAGACAAGGAGTTGATTTCCATCCCGACTTCCATTGCTCCTGGGGTAGCTAAGAAACTAAACGGTCCATTTCCATTAAAATAAAATTCAGAGTAGGCAGCATCGTGCAATATGATAATGTTGTAGGTTTTGGCAAATAACACAACCTGCTCAAAAAAACCTACGCTAGGCATTGCCGGTACAGGATTTCCAGGTAGATTTAAAATCATTAGCTTTGCCTTTGAAGCCACTTCTTCCGGAATGGATGTTAAATCCGGTAAGTAGCCATTCTCTTCTAATAAGTCCATATAATAAGGAGTGGCACCGGCAAGCTTTATCCCTGCATCATAAGCAACATAGCCTGGGTTAGTAGTAAGAATAATATCACCC
>CAKQHO010000018.1 GCA_934234185.1 uncultured Psychrobacillus sp.
TCACATCGTGTGACAACGTTTTCCTGACCAACATCCTGTTGGCCTAGGCCGTGCCCGCGGAAAGCGTCCGTTCGTAGTGGAAATCAACTCTTCCTTGCGTTACTTCTATTTTAAAAGGAAAAAGACTGTAGTCAAACTCCCCTCGGTTCAAGTCTTTTTTGAATATAAAAGAGTGCTTGCTCATGAGTTTAGGGAGCTTAACTTGAGTAACTACAAAAAGAGAGAAAGCCAGTACCAGCATTGGTAGCAGCCTTCTCCCTTAAATTAGTAAAAGTCTATTTGTAATTCTAAATCAATATTAGCCATTTGAAAGAAATTAGAAAATCTAGTTTCTAAAGAGCTTTTCATTTTTTCAATCATATCATTTTCTAATGCCTTAGGGTAAATGAGAGTTGCCCCAATTTGTTCATCTACGGATGGATTAACAACCATATCTTGTTTTACAATCAATGCATTTGTCATAGCAGCAAAATTTAAAGCGGTCGTTTGTAAAATACTTTTTTCTCTTTCGTTAAGACCAATAGTATCTGCTATTTTTATAGAAATGTTATGCATTCTATTTCCCCTTTAATCATTGTTTTATTCTAACCATAACAAAAGAAAAATAGCTGTACAACTTAATTTCCAATTTTAGTCCTTCACTACCATCTTCATACGATTTTGGGATGGATCCTTCGTTAAAAAGTAACCATTTTCCTCTTCCACAGAAATTCCGTTTGATATCAGCTGGTCAATTGCTTTTTGGCGGTCAGAAATGGAAGGATAAACAATAGTGAATGCCTCTAGACCAGTGGAATTCTTTGGTGCCGGTTCTGCTCCAGTCCCTGCCCATGTGTTCATTCCAATATGATGATGATACTTACCGGTAGACATGAAAAGAGCACCGGGGTATGGAGTGACTACCTCAAATCCTAGCAGCTCATAAAACTCCTGTGCTTCTTGTATATTAGAAACCTGTAAATGGATATGACCCATAACTGTTTCACTAGGCAAGCCGTTCCACTCAGTTTGTTGTCCTGCCTCTAGAATGCCAGGTCCATCAATAGGAAGTGTGTCCATGGCTACATTGCCTTTTTCCCAATTCCACTCAGTTTCAGGTCTGTCGCTGTATATTTCTATTCCGTTCCCGTCAGGGTCATTTAAATACAACGCTTCACTCACTAAATGGTCCCCTGCTCCAAGACGAACATTCCGCTCAATTGAATGTCTTAAAAAGGCACCTAAATCTGCTCTACTAGGCAGCAATAACGCAAAATGATACAATCCTGTTGTTTTCTCAGGCTTTCTTGTAACTTTAGCAGGCTGTTCAATAGAAAGAAGCGCAGTATTCCCATCGGCAGTTAGCCATATCTTATTGTCCTGCTTCTCCAACACTTGAAATCCCATAATTTCCTGATAAAAATGTAGTGATTTTTCTAGGTTCGTCACCTTTAATTCTACTAATTCTATAAACGTCGAAGGTTTTTGATGAAAGTTCATGTCATATCTCCTTTTAGGTTACTTTTCGTAACTAATTATATTTTAGTTACTTACGTATGTCAAGTAACCACAAAGAAAAACGCAAGTAACGCTATGTATATCGCAAGTAACACCCGTGAAAAGGCAAGTAAGCAACTTGTAACAGCAAGTATTCTCTTCTTAACCGCAAGTAATGTAAATTTACTGGTAATCTAAACCATTAGCGGGACAATAAATACCGTAAATCCCGAGTGCCAATTACATGGCATCAAAATTTAAATACTTAAAAACTCACTAGCTTTTTATGCTAGTGAGTGTATTTTACCTGCTTCATAGGCTTTAATGTATTCTTCGTACTGGAAGGTTAAGGAAATTTCATCCCAACCGTTGAGAAGCATCTTTTTCTGATAAGGATCCATGGAAAAATGAAAAACTGTTCCGTCTTCCCCAGTGATTGTTTGCTGCTCCAAATGTACCTCTACAGAATATTGCTCCTTTTCTAGAAGCTGCTCTACCTCGTCTACTGTCAATCTTATTGGCAATAAGCCGTTTTTCATACAGTTGCTATAGAAAATATCAGCAAAGCTCGGTGCAATTACTACCCGAAAGCCATAATCCAATATTGCCCATGGTGCATGCTCCCGAGAGGAGCCGCAGCCGAAATTATCATGTGCCACCAATATAGAAGAATGCTTATAGCGTGCATCATTTAACACAAAATCTTTTTTTTCGTTACCTGCTTCGTCATATCTCCAATGATAAAATACATATTTCCCAAAGCCCGTGCGTTCAATGCGCTTGAGAAATTCTTTTGAGATGATTTGGTCGGTATCGACATTCTTTCTATTAAGAGGAGTGATAGTACTTTTTACGATATTAATAGGTTCCATGTTGGTCCTCCTTATGCATGTGCTAGCTGAAATTTACGTACATCTACAATATGACCTTCAACGGCTGCAGCAGCAGCCATCGTCGGACTCATGAGATGGGTTCTTGCTCCAGCTCCCTGACGTCCTTCAAAGTTACGGTTAGATGTGGATGCACAATGCTCTCCTGCTGGAACGACATCATCATTCATAGCGAGGCACATACTGCAGCCAGAGTCTCTCCATTCAAAGCCCGCCTCCGTGAACACTTGGTCAATTCCTTCCTGCTCCGCCTGTATTTTAACTGTCTGGGAGCCTGGAACGACGATTGCTCGAACGTTCGGATGCACGCTTCTACCTTCTAAAATTTTTGCAGCAGCACGTAAATCACTAAGTCGTGCATTGGTACAGGAGCCTATAAATACGTGACTAATTCGAATGTCTTCAATAGCCATTCCTTCTTGAAGCCCCATATAGGACAGAGCCTTCTCATGTGCCTGCTGGTCACTAGGTTCAGTAAAGTCTGTAATATGTGGAATACGCTTAGTGACACCAGACCCCATCGATGGATTCGTTCCCCATGTAACAAATGGCTCTATTTCGTCCGCAGAAATTTCTACTGTTTTATCATACGTGGCACCTGGATCTGTAGCCAAAGCTAACCAGCGCTTTCCCTCTTCCTCAAACTCTTCTCCCTTTGGTGAATGCTCTCGCCCTCTTAAAAACTCTATAGTCGTTTCATCTGGGCTAATTAAACCTGCTCTCGCTCCCGCCTCAATCGACATATTGCAAATGGTCATCCGTTCTTCCATGGAAAGCTTTCTGATCGCCTCGCCTGTGTATTCCACGATATAGCCAGTTCCCATGTCAATTCCAAATTTTGAGATGATTGCTAAAATGATATCCTTTGCTGCAACCCCGTACCCAAGCTCGCCAGTCACTTTAATTTCCATTGTTTTCGGCTTAGCTTGCCATAGTGTTTGTGTAGAGAGAACGTGCTCCACCTCACTTGTTCCAATACCGAATGCAATGGCCCCAAACGCCCCGTGTGTAGAGGTATGGCTATCTCCACACACAATTGTTTTACCTGGCTGGGTAAGACCTAATTCCGGACCAATGATATGAACAATGCCTTGGTCTGGATGTCCAATATTGGCAAGTGGGATACCGAATTCCTCACAGTTTTGCTGCAGGGTATTCATTTGCTTCTTCGCAATAGGGTCCTTTATTACCTCCCGATTTACGGTAGGAACATTATGATCCATCGTCGCGTAGCATAGGTCTGGTCTGCGAACTTTACGATTACTCAAGCGTAATCCCTCAAAGGCTTGAGGAGAAGTAACCTCGTGGATTAGATGAAGATCGATATAAATGAGATCTGGTTTCCCCTCCTCCCTGTAAACTACGTGCTCATCCCAAATTTTCTCGATAATCGTTTTCGCCATTTTGCTCTCTCCTCACTTAAACATAAGAATACATAATACTATCGGATACAAATTCTGCATCTAACTCATCAAGCACTTTATCAGTCCACTCTCTAGTCGTTAGGGATCTAGAACCCTTCGGTGCAAGATCAATCGTAAACGATCCATCGTCTAACACACTATAAACAGCTTCCTCAATAGCTGCAGCCTCTGTCTCCATTTGAAAGGCCTCTCTTAGCATCATTGCTGCAGATAAAATGGCAGCGGCAGGGTTCGCCTTGTTTTGACCAGCTATGTCAGGTGCTGACCCATGAACTGGTTCATACAGTCCAAATCCGTCCTCTCTGACACTTGCAGATGGAAGCATTCCAAGAGAGCCCGTTATAACGGAAGCTTCATCACTTAATATATCTCCGAACATATTCTCCGTTACGATGACATCGAATTCACCTGGCTGTGTGATTAGCTTCATGGAAGTAGAGTCCACTAGCATGTGCTCCACCTGCACATCAGGATATCCCTGCTTTTTCTCCTCCACAATTTCACGCCATAATTTGCTGGAATCAAGGACATTTGCCTTGTCGACTGAGGCTAGCTTCCCTCTTCGACTTCTTGCAAGCTGGAATGCAGTATCCACAATTCTTTCGATCTCCACTCTTGTGTAGACTAGGGAATCCACAGCGTAGTCCTTTGTCTTTTTCCTTGGCTCTGCAAAATATAGACCACCTGTTAGCTCTCGAACGATTACCATATCTACATCCTTAGCAATCTCGCTTTTTAAAGGAGAAGCATCCAGCAATGCTGGAATTGCTTTTACGGGTCGAATGTTAGCATACAACCCAAAGTGCTTCCGAATAGCTAGCAGCCCTTTTTCAGGTCGCAAGTGAGATGGATATTGATCCCATTTCGGTCCTCCTACAGCACCTAATAGGATGGCATCACTCTCACTACACATCGCAATGGTTTCCTCAGGCAGTGGATTTTCATAAGCATCTATAGCCGCTCCGCCAATTAGCCCAAATTGTAGATTAAATGTATGGTTATATCGTTTCGCTATTGTTCGAAGCACCTTCACCGCCGCCTCTGTCACCTCTAGGCCGATTCCATCTCCAGGTAATACTGTGATTGTCTTTTCCATCTCACTCACTCCTCTAATTTATTGATTCACAACAGCCCGCATCTCTTGTACATGTACATTCATCAATTGACGGTTGATCGCATTTATATACGCCCTTGCTGATGCCTTTAGGACATCCTGTGAGCTATTTCTTCCGGTTGATGTGGAGCCGTTATACGAAAGGTTAATAACTGCTTCACCTAGTGCATCCCTGCCCTTTGAAACAGAGGACACACGGTAATCAAGAATTTTAACCTCTCCGTTCACAAGTGTTTCCAATGTATTAAAGATAGCCTCTACAGCACCGGCTCCGGCTCCCTTCGCCACAATGCTTTCCCCGGTTGGATTCTTTACTGTAATAGTGGAGGTGGGAACATTATTCTCATAGTGGACTACCAGTTCCTCTAACTCATAGATCTCTACCTCTCCACTATTCACCTGCTGCTCTGTCAATAAAGTAAATAGATCCTCTTCGGTAATCTCTTTCTTTCGATCAGCTAGCTTCTTAAAGGCAGCAAATGCTGCATTTAATTTCTCCGTGCTCAGCTGGAAGCCCATTTCTTCTGCCCTGCTAGAAAAAGCATGGCGGCCTGAGTGCTTCCCTAGCACTAGCTCGGTTGCTGCATCTCCTATCAATGCCGGGGTGATAATTTCATAAGTCTCTGGATTTTTAAGCATGCCGTCCTGGTGGATGCCAGACTCATGTGCAAAAGCATTTTTCCCGACCACTGCCTTGTTCGGCTGAATAACCACACCTGTAAGCTTGCTGACTAGCTGACTAGTACGCTTCGTTTCCTTCAGTACAATACCGGACTCGGTTTGGTAATAGTCATTTCTGATATGAAGGGCAACAGCTACTTCCTCGAGTGCCGCATTTCCTGCTCTTTCTCCTATCCCATTGATGGTTCCTTCTATTTGAGAGGCACCATTTTCGATAGCCGCTAACGAGTTGGCAACTGCAAAGCCAAGGTCATCATGGCAATGAGCGGAAAGCTTCACCTTTTCAATTCCTGTCACATGCTCCGACAAGTATTTAAACAGTGCTCCATATTCGATAGGAGTTGCATAACCGACTGTGTCTGGAATATTGATTGTAGTAGCTCCTGCTTTTATTACCTCGTTGATAATTCGAATAAGAAAATCGCGGTCTGAGCGTGTCGCATCCTCCGCTGACCATTGCACAAGCGGGAAATACTTACGGGCAAGCTTCACTGATTCCACCGCTAGCTCAATCACCTGCTCGGGTGTTTTGTTGAGCTTATATCGCATATGAATTGGCGATGTAGCGATGAAGGTGTGAAGATGCGGCTGAACACCGCCTCTTAACGCCTCCCAGGAGGTTTCAATATCGCTCTTTATCGTACGAGCCAATCCGGTTACAACAGAATTTTTCACAGTGTTGGCAATTTGCTGAACTGCAGCGAAGTCTCCAGGTGAGGAGGCAGGAAAGCCCGCCTCGATAATGGATACTCCGAATTTTTCAAGCTGCCGTGCGATTTCTAGCTTTTCCTGTGTATTTAAGTTAATCCCCGCTGATTGCTCTCCATCTCGTAAGGTAGTATCAAAAATATCAACCTTGCCCACTAGTCACCACTTCTTTCCTCATCTGTTTTTTACCGGCATTGATAAATGGCATCATGTCACGAAGCTTCTCTCCAACCTCCTCAATCTGGTGCTTCGATTCTGCTTCCTTAATCGCGTTATATTTTGGACGATCCGTTTCATTTTCCTCAATCCATTCCTTCGCGAATTTACCGCTCTGGATATCTGCCAATACTTCCTTCATTCTATTCTTCACAGAAGAGTCGATAATACGTGGACCTGATACGAAATCTCCCCACTCTGCTGTGTCCGAAATGGAGTAGCGCATCGTAGAGAGCCCTCCCTCGTACATCAGGTCTACAATCAGCTTCAGCTCATGGAGTGTTTCAAAGTAGGCAAGCTCTGGCTGATACCCCGCCTCCACTAATGTTTCAAAGCCTGCCTTCACAAGTGCTGTTGTACCACCACACAGTACCGCCTGCTCTCCAAATAGATCTGTTTCCGTTTCCTCTTTAAAGGTTGTTTCCAGCACACCCGCTCTTGCTGCTCCAATTCCCTTCGAGTAGGCAAGTGCCGTTTCCTTTGCGTTGCCTGTCGCATCTTGATAGACTGCAAACAACCCAGGAACCCCAGCACCGGATTCAAATGTTCTGCGAACCAGATGTCCTGGTCCCTTCGGAGCAACTAAGAATACATCCACATCCTCCGGAGGAATAATTTGACCAAAGTGAATATTGAAGCCATGGGCGAAAACAAGTGATTTACCTGCAGCTAATGCCGGCTCGATTTCTGCCTCGTATACTGCCTTTTGCTTTTCATCTGGCAATAAAATCATGATGATATCCGCTTGCTCTGCTGCTTCTCTTACTGTGTATACCTCGTGACCGTCTTCCTTCGCCTGTTCATAAGATTTCCCAGGTCGGTTTCCAACTACTACGTGATAGCCTGAATCCTTTAAGTTCGATGCATGAGCATGCCCCTGTGAGCCATACCCAATGATTGCGATCGTTTTCTCCTGTAAACCTGCCTCGTTAATATCTCCGTTGTAATACATTTTCGCCATAATAATTTCCTCCTCTGATTTGGTTTGTATAGTTAGAGTGATTTCTCACTCGGGTTTATTGCAAAATGGATAGCTGCGGCGAGGCAACCTTTTGTGTTTCACGAACAAATGCTGTGACACCCGTTCTAGTGAGCTCCTTTATTCCATAAGGCTTCACCAGCTCTATAAAGGCATCTATTTTTTCTGTACTGCCTGTCACCTGAAACGTCACAACGTTTTTTCCTGTATCGATTGTTTGTGCTCGAAAGGGCTCTATAATACTATTAATCTCTGCTCTTGCAGACGGTGGCGAGACAACTTTCACTAATGCCAGCTCTCTCACTACAATAGATTTCTCCGTGATATCATTTACCTTCAATACATCTACCTGCTTTTGAAGCTGCTTTAAAAGCTGTTCTATCTTTCGCTCATCCTCTACATGTACAACAACAGTCATCTTTGAAATTTGCGGCTGCTCTGTATGTCCAACAGTGATGCTCTCAATGTTGAATTGTCTTTTCATCAACAGCCCTGTGACCCTGTTGAGTACGCCGCTTTGATTGATCACTGTAATGGTAATGATTCGTTTCACTCTGGTCTCACCCCAATCATTTCGTGTAATCCCTTGCCAGGTGCAACCATCGGATGGACATTTTCTTTTTGAACCACTCGGCAATCAATTAAAACCGGTTCATCAGATGCAAGCGCCTCTCTTAGTTGCTCCCTCGCCTCCTGAAGCGTTTCAATTTTATAGCCCTTCACATCGTAGGCTGCTGCTAGCTTTACAAAGTCAGGCTGTACAGGTATTAACGAATGCGAATAACGTTCTCCGTGGAAGGTCTCCTGCCACTGGCGTACCATTCCAAGCGCTTGGTTGTTCAAAATAATTACCTTCACAGGAATTCTTAGCTCCTGTAAAAGAGAAAGCTCCTGGAGAGTCATTTGAAAGCCTGCGTCTCCCACAATAGAGATAACTTTAGCATCAGGTTTTGCAATTTGAGCACCGATAGCCGCTGGGAAGCCGAAGCCCATTGTCCCAAGCCCACCAGAGGTTACCCAATTATGCGGACTAGCAAATTTGTAATATTGTGCCGTCCACATTTGATGCTGGCCAACGTCTGTCGTGATAACAGCGTCCCCATTGGTGTATTCCTGAACGAGCTCTAACACCTGCTGTGGTAGCAGCCCTCTTTCCTCTGATGCCTGATAAAAAAGTGGGTACTGCTCAAGGTTGACCCGCAAGCTCTCCAGCCATGCAGCTGTGTTGCCATTTGGTCCGTTCTGCTCAATAAGTGCCTGTAACGCCTCCTTTGCGTCTGCCACGATTGGTATTTCTGTCGGCACATTTTTGCCGATCTCTGCAGGATCTATATCGATATGGATAACCCTTGCATTCGGTGCGAAATAATTCAAGTTACCGGTGAGTCGGTCATCAAATCGTGCCCCTACATTAATGAGCAGGTCACAGGATTGAATGGCCATGTTTGCTGTGTACGTCCCATGCATACCTGCCATTCCAAGGAATAATGGATGATCTCCGTTGATCGTTCCTAGGCCAAGCAAGGTGTTCGTTACTGGTATTTGATATTTTTCCGCAAATACTTTTAGTTCCCCCGTTGCTTTGGCAAATAAAACACCCGCTCCGGCAAGTATTAACGGCTGCTTAGCAGTAAAAATCGCGTGTGCAGCCTTCTGAATCTGTAAATAATTCGGATAAGTAGTCGGCTGGTAACCAGGAAGGTTTACTTCCACCGATTGCTCCATCTGTTTCTCAAAAATTCCTAATGCCATATTTTTCGGTATATCAACGACGACTGGTCCTGGACGACCGGTGGATGCGATGTGAAAAGCTTCGGTTATAATTCTTGGAAGGTCTGCTACATCCTTCACCTGGTAGTTATGCTTTGTAATTGGCTGCGTGATTCCAATAATATCCGCCTCCTGAAAGGCATCTGTCCCAATGACCGTAGTAGCCACCTGCCCTGTAAAGACGACAAGCGGGATAGAATCCATCATGGCATCCGCAATTCCCGTTACAACATTTGTCGCTCCTGGCCCTGAGGTAGCAATGACCACCCCAACCTTTCCGGATACTCTTGCATAGCCCTCTGCAGCATGGATTGCTCCTTGCTCATGCCTTGCGAGGATATGTCTAATCGGATTTTTGTGTAGGGCATCGTAAATCGGAAGCACTGCCCCTCCTGGATAACCGAATACTACCTCCACTTGATGCTTTTTCAACGTTTCAATAAAAACTTCTGCTCCATTCTTGGTGGCATCTGCGCTACAAAGCGGCTCGTCTTTCAATTGTTCCGTTTCAACAGTCATCTTCATCATCTACTTCCTCCTTCTCGTTATCGTCCAGTTTTGGTCCAGATCATTTATTTGAAAAAGCGTAAATCACGCTTCATTCCAGAATTTGGGTAAAAAAAGAAAGAATCTCTTCCCACACAAAGAAACCTTCGTTCGTTTGTATAGGGATGAAATTCTTTCATGGTACCACCCTAGTTCACAGCAATTGCTGCCTCTAAAACATACGGCGAGTCACCGTACATTCATTGCTAACGAGAGCAGCTATTGCTACACCCGGAGATATCTTAGGAAATCCGTTCAATACCTCACTCCGAGGGGATGTCGCTAAAGGTTGTATTGTCGGCTTCCAGCACGTCCGACTCTCTGTAAATACAAGACTCCTTTAACTTTAACCTCATCATCGATTTTTCTTATGTAATATTAGATTTTCATTACCCCACCAGTGCTAGCTGAAGTAACAAGCTTCGAATATCTGGCTAAATACCCTTTTTTAATTTTTGGCTCAAATGGTGGCAGCTTTGCTCTCCTATTCGCAAGCTCCTCTTCACTCACCTGAAGCTCAATTGTTCTTTCCGTTAAATTAATGGAGATAATATCGCCGTCCTCTACCAAAGCGATTGGACCGCCATCTGCGGCCTCTGGAGAGATATGCCCAATGGATATTCCTCTTGAAGCTCCAGAAAACCTTCCATCTGTAATAAGAGCAACCTTCGTTCCAAGTCCTCTACCTTGTATGGCTGACGTTGGAGCCAGCATTTCTGGCATACCCGGCCCTCCTCTAGGACCCTCGTATCGAATCACTACTACATGACCCGCTTGGACCGTGCCGTTATCAATCGCTTCCTGGCAGGCCTCCTGTGAATCAAAGACGATTGCCTTCCCAGTGAAATCCTTGATAGAAGGATCCACCGCTCCAACCTTGATCACTCCACCATCTGGTGCAATGTTTCCAAACAAAACGGATAGACCACCTACCGGACTATAAGGATTTTCCTTCCTTCTAATCACCTGATCATTTTTAATCTCGGAATCTTTGACATTTTCATAGAGTGTCTTGCCTGTAATCGTTAGACGATCCGGATGAACAGCTCCAGGAATTTCACAAAGCTCCTTTATAATGGCACTGACCCCACCAGCAAGATGGACATCATGCATGGAGTAATCAGAAGCTGGCATGATTTTCGATAAATAAGGGATACGCTTTGCAACCTCATTGATATCGCTGACATGGTATTCAATCTCTGCCTCATGTGCAATTGCAAGTGTATGTAGCACCGTGTTCGTCGATCCACCCATTGCCATATCAAGTGCGAAGGCATCATCAATCGTTTCCTTCGTAATCAAATCTCTTGGCTTCACATCCTCCTTCACCATTCGGATGAGATGTCTTGCCGCCTCTCGAATCAGCTCGTGCCGTTCCTCGGATGTCGCAACTATCGTACCGTTTCCTGGAAGCGTCACACCTAGCATTTCCATCAGGGAGTTCATCGAGTTTGCCGTAAACATCCCTGAACAGGAGCCGCATGTAGGACAAGCATTCTGCTCAATATCTAACAGCTGCTCTGCTGTCATCGAGCCTGCTTTAAAGGATCCAACGCCTTCAAACACGGAGGTTAATGAAAGCTGCTTGCCGTCCTGAGAAACTCCTGCCTCCATCGGTCCTCCCGATACAAAGACGGCTGGCACATTCGTTCTGGCAGCCGCCATCAGCATACCAGGTGTAATCTTGTCGCAGTTTGGAATGTAAAACACTCCGTCAAACCAGTGAGCATTAATCACCGTCTCCGCAGCATCCGCAATCAGCTCTCTGCTTGGCAGCGAATACCTCATGCCGATATGCCCCATCGCAATACCATCATCAACACCGATTGTGTTAAACTCAAACGGTATTCCACCAGCTTCTCTAATTGCCTCCTTCACAACCTCTGCAAATTTATTCAAATGCATATGTCCAGGAATAATATCTATATAGGAGTTACACACACCAATAAACGGCTTATCCAAATCCTTCGTCTTAACCCCGGTAGCATAAAGCAAGCTTCGATGCGGTGCCCGGTCAATACCTTTCTTGATCATGTCACTTCTCATAAGAATCGCCCCTATACAACATCATTTCCTTACTGACAAGTAGTTCGTTATATCTAGAAAATATTATCAATAAGTTTGTGAATTTTCTTGCAATATAAAATATATTGAAGCTATCATACCTCCTTCAAAACCAAGAGTCAACCGTGTTTTTTCAAATTTTCTGTTAGTTTAGAATATTTAGTTATTATGTAATCGCTTTCATTAGCGATATATCGCATTTTGCATATGAAAAAATATTTATTAAAATTTTATGAACCTGACAAGGGAGGGGGAGGTTTTACATTCTTAGAATTCCATCCCACTTCACAAATAAAAAACCCTATCCAATTTACTGGATAGAGTTAACCTTTATATTTTAAAATGACTAATGGAATTTTGAAGGGCCTCTGCTAGGTTGGCTAAGGATTGGGCATTTGCCGTAATCTCCTCGTTCACTGCCAGCTGCTCCTCGGTTGCAGCGCTGGTATCGTTCGCACCGTCAGCTACGATGCTAGCAAGACGCTGCACTTCTATTGATCCCTCGGACACTACTGTTGCTATTTGTTGAATTTCATCGATGGCGCTTGCAACTGAATCCACCTTTTCTCCAACATCTAAAACGGCATTTTCTATTTGATTGAACACTTGCAGAGATTCATCTGTCTTTATAATTCCCTGCTCCACCTTTTCACCGCCAACTTTTATCGCTTGCACAGCCTTATTGGAGGAAGCTTGAATGACCTGAATCATTTTATCTATTTCTGTTGCAGACTTCTTAGATTGCTCGGCTAGCTTGCGAACCTCTTCTGCTACAACAGCAAAGCCTTTCCCATACTCTCCTGCTCTTGCCGCCTCTATCGCTGCATTCAAGGAAAGCAGGTTCGTTTGCTCCGAAATCTCGCTAATTAGCGCTGTAATACTTTGAATTTCATTTGAATGCTTTGCCATATCCGTGACGATGCTTGCCGTTTCATGAATGGTCGAATGAATAGTATTCATGTGGTTAGCCACTGAAGCAACCACCTCGGAGCCCGTTCCTACTAGCCCCTTTACCTCCTGAGTCGAATGCAGCATTCCTTCATTGCTTGTAGAAATGTGCGAAATCCCATCAGTAAGCTCCTTCATCCCATTCACAGATGAATCCATATGATGCATTTGACTGTCAGTGGAAGCTACCTGCTCTCCTGCTGACCTAGCTACTAGCTGTGAGGATGCCAGACTTTGCTCTGCTCCTGCAGAAAGTTCTTCTGCATTAGCCGCAAGCTGCATAGAGGAGTCCTTAACATTCGTCACCATCACACGAAGGTCCTCGGTCATTTTATTAAACGCTGCAGCCATATCACCTGATTCATCTTTGCTTTTAATATGTATGAGAGACACCGTTAAATTTCCATTAGCAATTTCCTTCAGGCTCTCCGTCACCTTAATGATTGGACGAGTAATACTTCTATTGATAACATACGCCAATACAATCCCTAGTACAATTCCTATGAGACAAATAATGAAGATAAAACTTCTAATACTTTGCTCATTTTTCATTAAATCGGCTTTCGTTGAGTTCATTTCATCCTGAAGATACTTTTCAACATCTTCAAGAATGGAAAGCATCGTGAGATTAATATTTTTTGAATTTGCGGTCATGGTATTAATCGTTGCCTGATCCTTTGCTGCTTTAGCCGCAATGATAGTTTGATTTGTAGTAATAAAGACATTTAGCTTCTTCTCAAACTCAATTAGCTTATCACTGATTACTGGATCAGTAATACCATCCTTTAGCTCTGAAGTTAGCTTCTGAGTAGCTTCCTCATTCTCTATTACAGCTCTTTTGGAAGCATCTGTACTCGTCAATAAGTGATCAAAAACATGAGAGGTAGAATCCTTTTGAGCACCCTTAATCTCTTTGATCAAGCTTACCTTTTCCATGCGATCATTCAGGAGCAAGTCGTATTGACTACTAACATTATTAAGAGCTAAAATACTAAAAGTCCCGACTGCCAACAAAATCACGAGGATTCCTAAATTACTAAAAAATAATTTCTTCCCTATTGTCATTCTCATACACTTCCTCCTTCCTATCGAATTTGTTGAAATCTATTAAAAGAAACAAAACGATCCTTCCAATAAGCAAGGTCTAAGCTAGCAATCTCTACTCCCTTTGAACCAGCATGCATAAACTTATTTTCTCCTAGATAGATTCCCATATGAGAGATTCCTTCTTTATACGTGTTTTGAAAGAATACCAGATCTCCTGGTACAGGCTCTGCAATTTGCAAGGTTTCCGTAAAGTAGTTATCACTGCCCTTTCGAGTAATATCAAGGCCGGCTTGAGAATGTATAAAATAAATAAAACCACTGCAGTCAAAGCCCTCCATCGTATTTCCTCCGAAAGAATACGGTATCCCTTCTAAGCTATAAGCGAAATCTATCAATAGATTATATGTAGCTTGTCCCTCCGTAGATAAAGAAGGAACCACTAATGGTGCCTCTGCATTGAATTCCTTTTTAGGAGGCGGATCCTGTTTGGTTACAGGTTTGCTCGTCGCTGGAGTTGTCGCCACTTTACCTTTAGGATTCTGAACTATTAACCTTTGTTTGATATAGATACTATCCTTGGTCAATTTGTTCCATGCTTTGATTTCCTTAACAGTTACCTTATGTATTTTTGCTATCTTTGATAATGTATCGCCTTTTTTCACTTCATAAAACGTACTCGCATGAGCTTCCCCGGTAAAAAGACATAAGAGAACAATGACAAACAGTACTTTTTTCACCATAGCTTAAACCCCCTTTTATCCTATTATCGGTTAAAACTTGCAAAATGTGAATATATTGTCGAAATATTACCTGGGAAATAATTCTCGCAAATTCTCTGAAAATATGTAATGATAAAATATGAATGACCATTCATATTTCAAGGGGGAAATAACATGAACGAAACATGGCAATTAATTGAAAACAAGATGAACGAAAATTCGACACCAATACAAAACCAAAATGTTCGCTACGAATTCCACCTAACAGGCGATGAGCCATCGGTGAAACAGCTAGTTCTAGCAGATGGCCGTGCGGTAGTAACAGATGATACCTCTGAAAAAGCAGACTGCAAGCTAACCATGAGCTCCAAGGACTTTATCAAACTAATCAACGGAGACCTAAATGCAACATCGGCTTTCATGTTCGGAAAATTAAAGGTAGACGGCAGTATCGGGCTAGCACTTAAGCTAGAGGGATTATTGAGGGAATATCAATTTAAAGCATAAACGACTATTCTCCTCCTAAACCTACATGGGGATGTACGGGAGCTGGTTGTGAAAGCTTAGGCAAGTAATGGAGAACAAACCGTAGGTAACGCTATGTGTATCGCAAGTAACACCAGAGAATGTGCAAGTTAATAACTAGTGAACGCAGTTAATGTAAATTTACTGGAAAAGAAAAATGACCAAAGCATAGGCCTTGGTCATTTTTTCGTATCATAGAAGGTACCGTCGCGGTTCACCTGTGAGTAGGGATCCATATAAGCGTTGATCGAGACCTTTTTCTTCTGCTGCTCAGAAATATTTAACCGAATATCCTTCATAAATAGCTGGAGCTTTTCTTTTAAATTTTCTTCATTTTCCAGAAGATTCTTCCCAAAGGAGTTTTCCTCTTCCGTAAAGGGCGGTTGAATAGAGGACTGAAGCTGCTCTCGTTCCTCAAGTAGCTTCTCTATTTCTGCAATCGTGTCGTCCCGCTTGTCCTCATCCCGAACATCTAATACAGAGAGGAGCTGTTCTGTGGCATTCTTCCAAGCATGTAAACTAGCCCGAATCATACTTCACCTATATTGGCATACTGCTTTTGGCGATTAATTTGGATAACCTGCTTCCACGTATCACGGAATTCAGTCGTATACCCAATTACCTCATCTACGATTTCCTTATCATTTTTTATATTCGCCTCGATTAAACGATTTACCATATATTCATATAAGGAAAACATAGATTCGGAAACGGGAACAGACATATCAAGCGTTACCATCAGCTCACGAAGGATACTTTGTGCCTTTTGAATATTCGTATTTTTAAGCTCTATATCCTTCGTCTCTATTCCTTTTTTCGCTTGATTCAAAAACTTCAAGCAGCCGTTATATAGCATTAACGTTAATTCACCAGGTGTCGATTGAGTTACACTGTTTTGTTGATATGCTTGAAAGGCATTATTTACTGCCATGAGAACACTCCTCTATTTTTATTGCAATTTCTTACTATAGGTGTGGCTGTCCAGGGAGAGGCACTACTCTAATCACCTTATCTATGCTCACTCTGGAATCACAGCCTACAGTATTTTCGTAAAATGAAATCTACTTAATTAGTTAAAAAATCCTGCAATTGATGCCGATTGACTGTTCGCTCTGCTAATTGCAGTTTCCATTGCGGTGAACTGCTTCCAGTAACGGTCTTCTACCATCGTTAAGCGAGTTTGTAGTCTTGTAATTTGTTTATTGAAGTTTTCTAAAGTTCGTCCAATACTAAAGGTATTGTTGGCAGCTCCAGTAATACCAGCTTTATCGGTTAACTTAGTTTTACTACTATTAACAACTGCTCTCATTTGAGTAACTAGACCTGCTTCTCCTGCAGTAGAGCTAGGCTTCGCAAAAACCTCATACACTTTATTAGGATCTGCGTTAATCGCTTCTCTTAGTTTCGTTTCATTAATTTCTAATTTCCCGTTTGCAGTATAATCTTTGGATGAATTAATCCCAATATCACTTAAACGTATTGTTCCAGAAGTACCTTCTACTGAGCCATTTAGAATACTTCGCATACTCTGAAGCATGCTGCTAATTGTAGAATCATTCTTAAGCGTACCACTTTTCGCCTTTTCTTCCCATAGTTCAATTTCTTTTTCTTTCATATCTGCTTTTTGCTCAGCAGATAAGGGTGTATAATCACGATACTTTGTTTCACGGATTTTACTGTTTAGTTCCTCAATCAGTTTATTATAATCATCTACAAACTTTTTAACGCTATCAACAATTTTATCGGTATCGGGGGCAGAGCTAAAGGTAACAGAATTTGTCGTTGTTTGTTTTAATGTCACTTCAAACCCATTAATCTGAAAGGCATTAGTAGAACGCTCTGTTTCTAGTCCATTAAATGTAAACTTAGCGTTTTGACCAGCAGTTCCATGAGCTTCATTACTGTTGCCATCAATTTTTAGCGCTTCTGCTAAGTTTCCACTTACAACTATTTCAGAGCCCCCATCCACTTTTCCAGAGTTTTTAGCTGTCATGGCAATTTTTCCAGTGAAAGAATCGTAAAATGCTGTTACACCAGTTTCACTATTTATCTTTTTCAGAACAGATTCAATTGTATCACTACCGCTAAAAGTTAAAGTCTTAGCATTATCTACTGTGAACTTCCCATCCTTATCTATTGTATTAATAGTAATAGAAATATCACTCGTCATGCCTAAGCTTTCTAATGTAGCTTTGGTATCTACCTTTTCACCAGAGGTATTCTGAATAGCTCCTTTACTTTGTAAAGATGCCTGTGCTGCTAGCTGAGAAACAGAAATAGACCCAGAGAATTCAGAGGTAGCATTTATACTCTTAACACTAACAGCATCTGGAGAGGATGTAGTGACAGTCTTCGCCAGAAATGTTCCCTGCTTCATCACCGTATCAAATAAATTATTGCTGTAATTGTTCAACTGACGGTTAACGCTCCGGTAATCCTCTAACTGCCACTCTGTATATTGCTTTTTTTGTGTTACTTTATCTAATGAAATACGCTCTGCTTTCATTAAATCACTTATTAAGGTGTCTATATCCATCCCACTGGCTAATCCACCAATACGCATAAAATCACCAACCCTTAAATTTTCTTATCTACAATAAAACCGACTAAATCGCGCATGGCTGCATACATATCCATCATCTTTTTAGATGGAATCTCACGTACTACTTCTTCTGTCTTTGCATTTATTAATGTTACATAATAAGTTTCCAGCTCTTCATGATATTTAAAGCGAAGTTCGGTGGAAGTGGTTTCTAAAAATTTGTTCATACTATCTGCCATCTTCTTTGCTTTTTCAGCAGGCAAATGATGTTCTGTCTCAAGAGCTACCTCTACTTTTGGTACTTCTATTAGCTTCTCTGTTGGAACAACTTTTGTAGTAACATTCTTCGGTATACTTCCGACAGAATCAGAAACTTGATTCACCATACGGATCTTGCCTCCTCATTTTCCTAACTTTATCCATTATATCGGACAATTATCAACATATTTAATAAAAAACTCTATAAAAAAACGCACCCGAAAGATTCGGGCGCGTAAGTTTAGTAAAGATTAACGTAATAATTGAAGTACGCCTTGTGGCTGTTGGTTAGCTTGAGCAAGCATAGATTGAGCTGCTTGAGTAAGGATGTTGTTTTTAGTAAACTCCATCATTTCTTTCGCCATATCAACGTCACGGATACGAGATTCTGCAGCTGTTAAGTTCTCAGAAGTTGTACCAAGGTTGTTGATAGTATGCTCTAATCTGTTTTGTTGAGCACCTAGAGTTGATCTAGTAGTGTTTATTTCGTCGATTTTACCTTCAATATCAGCAGTTGCAGATGCACTTGTTAAACCTAAAGCTGCTTGAGCAATACCAATTTCAAAAGTATCAGTATCTGCATCGCTTACTACAACATTAATAGTAGCAGCAAAAACATTGATACCATTAAATTTAGTGTCAGCGATAACTTTATCCATTTCTTCTCCTAGTTGATCCATTTCAAGCTCTAGGTTAGCAATATCTTCTGAATTGTTAGTTTCGTTAGCTTTTTGAACAGATAATTCTTTCATTCTAACTAGCATTGAGCTAACTTCGTTTAAAGCACCCTCTGCAGTTTGGATGTAAGAGATACCATCTTGTGAGTTACGAGCCGCTTGGTCAAGACCGCGGATTTGTCCACGCATTTTTTCAGAGATAGAAAGACCAGCTGCATCGTCTCCAGCACGGTTGATACGAAGACCTGAAGAAAGTTTTTCTAAGTTTTTAGAAGAGTTTCCTGTGTTGATACCTAATTGACGGTTAGTGTTTAATGCTGCGATATTGTGATTAATTCTCATGTTAAATTTCCTCCTTGAGTTTGAAGCCCACATCCATGTGAACTGAGTATTAATTACAAAGCAATTTAAATCGGCCGTTGTCTAAATCACCTTGAACAATTCTAATATCGTCAATTAGTTATCATACTTTAACACTTTTTATTATTTTTTATTAAAAATATATAATTAATATCATTTATTTCTTATTTAAATATATATTTTAAATTCATCAGAAAATGTTTAATTACGCTAATAAAATTAATAAATAAATATATAAATACAAAAATAGTTTGATATTTACTAATTAATGTTATATTATTGATTTAATGAATAGATTTAATTAAATTAATCAATACATATAACACGTGTTATTATACTCAATATATTTTTGATATTTTTATCAATTATATGTAAACAATAAAAAAATGCGACCGATATAAATATCGATCACATTAATAGATAAACTTATAATATTAACGAAGAAGTTGTAAAACTCCTTGAGGTTGTTGGTTAGCTTGAGCTAACATCGATTGTGCAGCTTGAGTTAAGATATTGTTCTTAGTGAACTCCATCATCTCTTTAGCCATATCAACGTCACGAATACGAGATTCAGCTGCTGTTAGGTTTTCAGAAGAAGTGCCTAGATTGTTGATTGTGTGTTCTAGGCGGTTTTGAACAGCACCAAGGCTAGATCTTTGGGATGAAACAGTTTTAATTGCATCATCAATTTTACCTAATTGTGTATCAAATTGTGTAGATGTTAAAGGAATCCATGGGGATGGTTGAGTACCTTCTCCACCCGGCTTTGATGCCACTCCCTTTATATTAAGATCATTTACCTTTAAACCTTCAGCACTCATATCAGCAATATTGATACTTAATTGCTGACCATTGTTAGCCCCAATTTGGAAAGTTAGAGAGACATTATTTGCTGGGGTTCCTGTATCTTTAAAAGTACCATCTAACAAGTTTTTACCGTTAAATTGTGTTCTGTCGGAAATACCTTTACTACCATCTTCTCCACCGATTTCTTGAATTAAAGAATCAAGTTCATCTTGTATCGCTTTCATATCTTCTTCCTGTTGAGTACCAGTATTTCCTGCTTGAACAGTTAATTCTCTCATCCGTTGAAGGATAGCATGTGTTTCATTTAAAGCACCTTCAGCAGTTTGGATTAAAGAAATACCGTCTTGCGCATTTTTTTGGGCCATATCCAAGCCTCGGATTTGACCACGCATTTTTTCAGAAATTGCTAAACCTGCTGCATCGTCTCCTGCCTTGTTTATTTTAAGTCCTGAAGATAATTTTTCAAGGTTTTTAGCAGTTTGTGCGTTATTTACTCCTAGTTGACGATTCGTGTTAAGTGCTGCAATGTTATGATTGATTCTCATTTAATTTTTCCTCCTTGGACAATTAATGATTCACTTCCTTGTGAATTTTCGAATATATTAAAATTAATTTATTATCGTAGTAGTTGAAGTACACCTTGTGGTTGTTGGTTAGCTTGTGCCAACATAGATTGTGCAGCTTGAGTTAAGATATTATTTTTAGTAAACTCCATCATTTCTTTCGCCATATCAACGTCACGGATACGGGATTCTGCTGCAGTTAGATTTTCAGAAGAAGTTCCTAAGTTATTAATAGTATGCTCTAGACGATTTTGAACAGCTCCTAAGCTAGACCGAGTAGAAGATACTGTACTTATTGCTGTATCAATTTTCTGTAGTTGAGCATCAAATTTTCCAGCGTTTCCAAAAGTTGTTACATCTATAACAGTCTTTAAATCTGCTTTGGTTCCACCCGTAGCTGCAAATAATGTTTTAGCAGACATATCGCCAATTGCTACAGTTAATTGTTGTTCTTTGTTAGCACCAATTTGGAAGGTACCTGTGAATCCACTTAATAGATTTTTACTGTTAAATTGAGTACGATCAGAAATCCCTTTACTTCCATTTGTAACTCCACCTATTTCTTCTACTAAAGACTCTAATTCAGATTGTATAGCTGATAAATCTTCAGTTTGTTGAGTTCCAGTATTACCTGCCTGAACTGTTAATTCTCTCATGCGTTGAAGAATTGCATGGGTTTCATTTAATGCCCCTTCAGCAGTTTGGATTAAAGAAATTCCGTCTTGTGCATTTTTTTGGGCCATGTCTAAACCACGGATTTGACCACGCATTTTTTCAGAGATTGCTAAACCCGCTGCATCGTCTCCTGCTTTGTTTATTTTGAGACCCGAAGAAAGTTTTTCTAGGTTTTTAGAAGCTTGCGTGTTGTTAGCACCAAGTTGACGGTTCGTGTTAAGTGCTGCGATATTATGATTGATTCTCATTGTAAATTTTCCTCCCTGGAATAATTGTGCTCTACGTCCCTGTAGGCAATTATTAATAGATTATGTAACTTGGAAGTAGGGCCGGCACTCTGCTTCCTTGTTTACATTTTATGTATCGGAAGTTATTTTCCAATGTTAATAGTTTTAGTAAAAAAATTCCTAAGAAAGTTTTTCTTAGGAATTTTTTAGTATGTCTATGTTTTGGATGACTGCCTCTGTGTTAAACTCGGAAATGTCTTTTCGAAGCTCTCCGCGGACGATGTCAATACTTTTTGGCGCGCGGATTCCAATTTTCACTTGGTCTCCTTTTACCTCCGTGACGACGATTTCTACATTTTCGTCAATCCAAATTGTTTCTCCGACTTTGCGTGATAAGATGAGCATTCGATCACCCCTTTACACTTTCTTGTGCGATTACGTAGCGAATCGGATAGTCTTCGTTGTTGAGGATTACCTGCTTCGCTTTTTTATTCGTAGTATTTATAACAATCGGTGCCTTTAGATTAACAGTAGAATTTGCAATAGAGTCCTTTAAGGATACAATAGCGAGCACTGCTACCTCCTGCTCCTCTTTAATCTCCAACGTATTTACTGTTGCTTCCTCTAAGTCGAAGCTATAGTTTTCTTTAAGACTATATGGATTCGTTACAATAAATGCAAGTGCCTCTGTCTGTATCGATTGAAGCACCTGAAAGACTTCATTACCTTCTATTTTTAAAAGGGCAAATTTCTTCTCATCCTCGAACCCAGGTAAACCATGTTCAAAGCTGAGCACATCTGCTTCATTAATCTCTACTTCGCCCATATAGGCAGTTTTTATATTCATATGAGTTCTTCCTTTCGTTATATAATCCAGTCTATCTGTAATGACGCATGCTGGAGCATTTCACCTGTCACTTTTCCAGGTGTATAGTCAATAATTGGCTTGTTTACTTGTGTATTGTTCACGACCTGCTGTGGCTCTACTTTAATATCTACTAATCCAGGCTCAAAGTCTATTTTTACACTACCATAGGATGGGACAAACTTGATGCCTAAAGAGGTGTATGGCTGTCTGCCACTTTGCTGTGATAAAGACTTGATCGCATTTCCGCCATTTTCAATTTTCATCAGCTGTGCGCCTTCTTGTGATCTTCTTCCTATGCCATCTAGAAGCATCTGCTTCCCTTCAGCGGCAAAATCGGCCACACGCCGTCGTGCACTTTTTAAATCGATATCTGCTCTTGCCTCTGTCGTGTCGATAGATAGCTTGGAGTTAGTAGTTTGGATAGTCTGAACAGCTTTCGGCTGTTGGATATCCAAGGTTGCACTCGGCTGCTCGATACGTTGAACAGGCTTTTGAATATTTAGACCGAGACGAGCGGGTGTCGATTGTATTTGTAGCTTTGGAAAGTTCATTGTTCTCTCTCCTCTAAAAGAAAGCGCTTGGAGCATAGTGTCCAAACGCTTCTAGGTTATCTTAAGAAATCAGTTAAAGTCGGTTGAATAATACGTGCTCCTACGGAAAGGGCAGCACGATGGACAGACTCTTGCGTAATCATTTGGGTAATCACTTGTTCGTAATCAATGTCTTCGTTATTCGACATTTGCTTAGTAGCGACTACTTCCTGTGCCTGCAAACGATTATCCATTAGCTCTACTCGGTTTTGACGCGCTCCAATGTCTGCACGAGTAGTAAGCAGGCTGTTTACATTATTTTCGATAGTCGTCATAAATTTAGTGTAATCCTCGCTTGGTGCTCCAGCTGCCGCAGCTGCATTGATATCAGCAAACATTTGATCAATATCCTTGAACAAATCAATGGCATTCGTATTTGCTTTCATCGTAATCCCATCAAATACTTCGATTTCCACGCTATTTTTAAAGGCAGCATCATTTGCTGGATACCCATTGTCATATAAAGGAGTGGTCGTTTTCGTACCACTAAATACATGTTTATCTCCAACCTTTGTATTTGCAAGGTTTTGGATATGCTGACGTAATTGATTTAACTCACTTTCAATCGCCTTGCGATCTTCAACGGAAGTAGTACCAGTCGAAGCCTGAACAACAAGCTCCTTTGCACGATGAAGGGCAGAGCCCACTTGATCAAGCGCATCATCTGAGCTATCTAGAATGCTGTTTACTTCTCCAATATTCCGTTGGTATTGCCCTACCTTATCTAGTGCAGTACGGTAGCCGATTCCCTTCATTGCCACTACTGGGTCGTCTGAAGGACGATTTACTTTTTTACCTGTGGTGATTTGATCCTGGAGCTTTCCCATGCTGTTATAGCTTGTCGAAAGATTACGCAGCATGTTATTGGAAAGCATTGATTGGGTTACGCGCATGTTTTATGCCCCCTTATAGTCCTACACGGCCCATGCCGTTGATAATTTTATCTAATGTTTCATCGATTACGGTAATCATTCGAGCATTTGCATTGTATGCCTGCTGGAATGTAATCATATTCGTCATTTCCTCATCTAACGAGACAGAGCTAACAGAAGCCTTACGCTCACTCACTGCCTGCTGTAGCGTTTGCGAATTGAACGCTAGTCTAATAGCTTGTTGGCCATCTACTCCTAGCTGTCCAATTAACCCTTCGAAGTAGGTTTGCGCACTAATATCTCCAAGACCTGTAAGTCCCTTCGATTTCATGTTCGCAAGGTTCATCGCTTGCTTCCCGTTCCCTACCTCTGCTTCTCCAGGAGCAGAACTTGATGCGGCAAGCAGGTTCGGATTATCGATTATTGCTTGAGATACAGCAATTGTTTTTGCTGATATTGGTTGCGCAGTATCAAAGAATGCTTGACCAGCTGCACCTTGAAGATCTGTGCCTTCCCCATGCAGCTTATTAAATTCCTCTGCAAAGGATTTCGCCAGTAAGTCGATTTTAGCCATGATATCCACGTACATACCCTTTTCAGTGCCATCAGCAGCAATATACCCGTAGGAGTTTACAAGTGACTTAAGCTTTCCAAGGTCGCTCAAGGAATTAATATCTATATCGTCGATTCTCGTTTCTGCTCCACTTGCATCTACACTAACTGTATAGAATCCTGTAACAGCACTTGTCGGTGTCACCTTATCAGTAGAGCTGTTCCCAGCGTTACGAAGCTGTACAAAATCAGTTCCATCTACTAGCTTAACGGTTGTGCCATCCTTTAGCTTCATCGAAACATTGATTGTTCCTTCTGCAATGGCTAATGCATTTCCGCCATTTGGGACTTTATCGATTTCGATTGGAAGATACGTAGATAGCTGATCTAACAGGTTATCTCGAGCATCGTACAAATCATTTGGCATGTAGCCATTTGGTTCTACTGACTTGATTTGGTCATTTAAATTAGCTAATTGCTCTAGGATAGAGTTTACATCCTTTAAGCTGATGCCGATTTCTTTCCCTGAGTTCTCTTTTATTTGAGAAATGGAGCTATCCATGTAATTAAAGGAATCAGCTACAGCAATTCCTCGTTGCACTACTACCGCACGTGCTCCACCGTTCTCTGGGTTGACACTTAAATCCTGCAGTGATTTCCAAAATTCATTGAGTGACTTAGCTAAGCCATAGTCGGATGGCTCATTTAAAATATCCTCAACTTGAGCAATAGCAGAGGATCTTGATTCCCAATAGCCTAGCTTGTTCGTTTCTTGACGGAACTGTGTATCAATAAAGCTATCGCGAATGCGTTGAACAGATTGCGCTTGCACGCCTGTACCGATATATCCTGGTGTTTTAGGCGCAGTTAACCCTGTACCTGGGTAGCCAAGTGTTGCTTCCATATTTACTCGCTGACGAGAATAGCCAATCGTATTGGCATTGGAAATATTATGTCCTGTCGTATATAGAGCGGACTGTTGTGTAAAAAGCCCGCGTTTACTTGCTTCTAATCCCATAAAAGTGGAGCGCATGGGTTCTCCTCCTTAAGCCTGTGAATCGAAGTATGCTTTCCCTTGTGCGGGGCCTTTTACTTCTGATTTGGAATAATTTATTTGGTCTGGCTTCGGTCTCATAGCTTCTAGCGTCATATTGACAATCTGAAGTGATTGAAGCGTCAGCTTTTGGTTTAATTCGTTTTGCTGTTTTAACGTTTCTACTGTTAATAAAAGCATATTTCTAGCAGCCTTTAGTGAATCCTTTTCATCTGTAGAACTGGTATGCTCTAATACATGAGCCACAGTTGGGTTGTCGATCGGAGCAATTCCTTTTGCTCGAAGGTAATCCGTTACCTCAATTTGACGCTGTTGCTCAAGCTGAGAAATTCCAGCTACATGTGCCTGCTCGTCCTTGAGCAGCTGGTTAAGACTATCCATGTCCCCAACTTTAATCGCTTCTGTTTTTTTATATGCAACCTCTAATAAGCTCCTATGAAGCATATCTAGTTTCTCTAAGGCTAGCAAAATATTGTTTACGGACATGTCGACTCTCCTTTACAGCTTATAGTACTTCAAAATGTTTGCTGCAAGCTGCTGTGCATCTACCTTATAGGTCCCTGCATCGATTTGAGCCTTCAAGGATGCTACTCTCTCTGCTTGCTCTACCTCTACAGGAGATTTAGATTGCATGCTTTTGGCCGCAGATGATATTTCCAGCTGATCAGCAGCCGGCTTCATCGTGTTGTTCACTTTTTCTGCTTGCTGCTGGCGTTTATATGGATTGACTTGATTGACTCCTACATTTGTAATCTTCATAAACGAACCTCTCCTTCCCTATTCAAGTATCTAACATATATTTCGGCTTTTATTGCCATTAGTTTAATGTTTTTTTATCTTTGGTCCTTATAATAAGTACCTTCCTGCTGGTTAACTTTTTCTCTAAATTCCTTGGCAGCCTCAAATTGACGAAGACCCGACTTCAGCTCTTCGGTGCAATTTACACAAAGCTTGCCTACATTTGTAAGCTTACCACAATTATCACATGGGTAGCCAAGGTTAGGGAACATCGCTGGCTGCAGTCTTCCTTTGCGCACCCATTTATATAGCAGTGCCTCTTCTACTCCTGTAACCTCTACAATTCGTTCTACTGTTGCAGCGCGATTTTCTCTTTTACGTAGGAAACGATATACCGTTTCATACATTTTTTCTTCATTCATCGCACAAGTATTACAGATTTCTCGAAGTCCTGTAAAATTAAAAAAATCTCCGCATGACGGACAATTCCTCAGCTCTCCCATGATGTTTACCCCCCGATTTTGTTCACTTAACCATTATATCGGCAGATTATCCCTTTATTAAAGTAAGCGCATGGACCTTTCTAGCCCCCGCCTCCTTTAGGGCTTTTGCAGCATGATGCAGCGTGGTGCCTGTAGTATAAATATCATCAAACAACAGGTAATCCTTCTTCTCTACTTGTCCTATTGCTTCAAATAAAGGACTCGCACTCAACCGCTCCTTGCGAGATTTCCTCCCCTGCTCCCCTTTCTCAAGCTTTGTTAATAAATTGCTATAAGTGAGTCCCTCTAGCAGCAGCTCGATAGGAGAAAATGTCCTGATTCTCTGTTTTTCCGGATGCATCGGAATAGGCACGAGCGTTACTTCTGTAAAGAGGCTTGCTTTTATTTCCCCAGCAAAAACTGTGTGTAGCGCTACATCTTGCAGGAATTTATATTGATGCAAATAATCCTTCATAGGATCGTTATACGTATAAAGCGCTGTCGCTGAATCCAGTGCTCCCTCGTAGATCGTTCCTTGGAAATCCTGAAAATCAATGCTGCCTTCAAATCGCTCGAACTTTTCCTGACAGCGGGCGCAGACAACTGCTTCCTCCTCATATAAAAATAGTCTTCGCCAAGAAGCCCTTATTTGAAAGGACTTATCACAAAGTAAGCAGATCATTCCTTATTCCACCCTTCGATGGAATGTTTCGCCTCATCCATGGCCAGGGTGATTCCATGATGAAAAAATACAATGTCGCCGTCCGGGAATTTACTTGAACGACCGACTCGTCCACTTATTTGGATTAGGGCACTGGCTGTAAAAATAGCCTGCTCTGCTCCTACCACCGCAACATGTACGTTTTCGATAGTAATCCCTCTTTCCAGAATGGTCGTGGTCAAAAGACCTGGAATTTCCTTGGCCCTCAGCTTTAATACAAGCTCTTTTCGATGAGTATGCTCAGCATGAACCCTCGGAAGATTGCCCGGGAAATTTTCAAGCATTTCTATAGTAGGTAGAAAAACGAGGAAGGGGATTTGCTTTTTCAGCTTTTCATCTATCCATTGCTGCAACTTGAATGGGATAACCCCCTTTTTCAATTGCTTGGAATAACCCCATAGGCTATCAAACCTTGGTGTGGGTAAGGGAAACCCATGATATCGTTTGGACAGAAAAGAATGATGGACAGTATGAAGGGACTTCGTCGGAGTGGCTGTTACATAGTGGATAGCTGCAGCTGGCTTTGCTGCTTTTTGAACGGCAGCTTGGAGGGTTTCGTCGGCATAATAAGGGAACGCATCGGCTTCATCGACAAAGATGACATCGAAGGCTTCTTCAAAGCGATAGAGCTGATGAGTGGTTGCAAGCACAAGCTCAGCAAAGCCCTCCCTCTCTGGTGCCCCGCCGTATAATGCGTGAATCGTAGTTTTAGGGAAAACTTTTTGGAATCGAGGAAACAGCTCTAGGATCACATCCGTCCTGGGAGCGGCCACGCATACTCGCTTGCCTTCTTGCAAGGAAGCGAAGATAGCTGAAAATAGGAGCTCTGTTTTTCCTGCTCCGCAAACAGCGTGCAGAAGATGTGACTGATTCGCTTGGACACTGGCTAGCAATTCATCGCTTGCCTTTTGTTGAAGAGGGGTAAGGGTGCCTTGCCAGTCCATCACATGATTGTTCGCGCCGCGAGCATGCTCCTTGCTCCAAAGGAGTAATTCCGTACAACTGCTCACCCGCCCCATGCGAATGCAATGGCGACAATAAATACAGGTTTGATTGCAGCGAGAACAGGGAAATGAATAAAAGTGATTGGGGTTAGTAGTAAGACATCGGTTACAGACTTGCTTCTTTAATTTCCAATGAAAAAAAGCTTTGGTGAATGTACCGATGCCGGGTTTGAGGGTTATGTGGCCGCTTGCAATGTGTGCATCGATGACTTCGCGAGGGAATGGTATGTGTTCACGAAGCCAAATTCGGCCGGTAAGAAATTGTTGCAGGTTTTCGTTCATTAAGACATCATCCTTTTGTATGGGCTAGTCGATTTTCGTCCAACCTAGTCCCATCGAGCCTTCACCAAGGTGTGTCCCAATTACTGGGCCAAAGTAGCTGATGATGAATTCTACGTTCGGCATGGTAGCAGCAAGCTCGTCTCTCCATGCAAATGCTTCGTTTTCGTTGTTTGCATGAATGATGGTTGCTTGTATTTTGTTTGCCTTGTCCGCATCTTCTTGAAGCATGTCAGATATACGCTTCATCGCTTTTTTGCGTGTGCGAACCTTTTCAAATGGCACGATGACTTTGTTTTCAAAATGCAGGATAGGCTTGACTTGCAGCATAGATCCGATTATTCTTTCAAAGCCGTTCAGGCGGCCACCGCGATGTAGATGGTCTAGGTTGTCTACCATGAAATAAGCACGCATACCTTTCTTCATCTTGTTCAGCTCTTCTATGATTCTATCTGGATGTTCGCCATTCTGTGCCATTTCTGCTGCACGCATAACGTAGAAGCCTTGTACCATACAAGAGATCTCTGTATCGAATGTGTAGACATCTAGATTGTCTATCATTCCGCCAGCTTGTTCTGCTCCAGCTAGGGTCCCACTGATTCCACTCGATAGGTGGACGGAAATTACTGCATCGTATTCCTTCGAAAGCTCTTCAAACGTACTTACAAAATCCCCTAATGCGGGCTGAGAGGTTTTTGGCAATGCACGTTCATTACGAATCTTTTCATAAAACTCATTAGCGTCGATGTCAACCTCTTCTTGATAAGTCTCATTTCCAATAACCACACTTAGCGGTACCATGCGGATATTCAGGCGTTTTCGTAGGTCTAAAGGTATATAAGCCGTACTATCAGTTACAACTACCGTTTTCATGTAATAAATCACACTCCTTCTATTAGTTTACTTAATTCTGTAAAGAAAGGAAAGCATAAAAAGACCCCAAACATGATATTTATCATATATGCTGGGGTGACATTTATTATTCAGCTGTTTCTCCTATATAGTAGACACTTGTTACTACCCATTTACCCTCTTCTTTTTTGAAGACAGTCACCTGGCGGCCTTTGCGATCCAGCTTCGTTCCAGATTCAGGTTGGCTCAAGGAAATGTCAAGGTTAGCGTATACCTGAGCTTCCTTGTCCTCGTATTTAATGATGGTTACATCATTGGCAGTGCGTATGGTGTTGTAATCTTCAAATGCCTGCTTCACTACCTCTTTTTCCTGAGCATAGTCGAATCCCTCTGGATTTTTGGAAATTACCCCAAGGTAGCCGTCTAGATCCTCTTCATTAAATGCATGGATATATTGATTGAAGGAACCGAGTATTGCTTCTTTTTCGTTTGCTGGAACATTGGTAGCTTCCTCAATATCCCCCCCGGCCATTTCGAATCCTATATTGGATTTATCCACGACCCCGTGATCCGTAACAGATTGAGCATCGGTTGGAGCATTGTCATTGGCAGATCCTGAGTTTTGCACTTCTTCGTTATCACTACAAGCAGCTAAAATTAATAGGGCAGCTGCGAGAATTATTATTTTTTTCATTGGCGAAAATACCTCCTGCTGTACGTATTTTGTCATAGTTAGGACGAAAACTCAATCATAAGGTTTCTTAATAATTGATAATGCAATATTCTGACGGTTAGAGTAAGATAATAGATAAAAAAGAAAGGGGATGAAATATGAGTTTATTAAAGAGATTAGCTCCCGAACACGAAAAATTTACTTGGATTGAAGAAGACTTTAGACGAAGAGATTCTGGGAGTCGGGGAGAGGAACGGTTGATCAAGAAGTTAGAGGAGCTTCGGTTAGATCACGGCTTTCGTGTATTGCCAAATGTAGAGTTACGAATGGAGAATTGGACAGTACAGATTGATTGTTTAGTGTTGACGGATAGATGTTGTATCGTGCTGGAATCAAAGAATATTAGTGGGGAGCTGTATTTTAAAGAAAACGTAGAAGATTTTTATAAAGTCGTTGACGGTGAAGAGCTCAGTTACCCAAACCCCTATTTTCAATTAATGAAGCATCTTCGTTTTATGAAAGAATTATTAAAGAAGGATTTCCCCTCTTTGAAAGTAACTGGTGCCGTCGTCATTACCTCCAAAAATAGTAGAATCCGCGAAAAACCCTCTTACTACCCTATCTTTAAATTAGAAGCAATTGTCGAGAAACTTTATCAGATGTATGATAGCTCTCCTGCTGAACCACTGTCCTCAAGGCCGCTGGGGAAAATAGAGAATCTTCTCCTTAAAATAAGAGCGCCCTATAAACAACCCCCTCTTTGCGAGTATTATCGAATACAACCAAGCGAATTGATACCAGGAGTCGAATGTCCGAATTGTGGGGTTATAGGAATGAAGAGAGAAGGAAAAACTTGGACTTGTCCCTCCTGCCAAAGCAAATGTAAGAAGGCACACGAAAAAACAGTTGAAGATTATTTCAATCTTATCAAAGCACAAATAACTAATAAAGACTTCCGTCATTTTACTAAAATAAAATCGCCACACGTAGCCTCTCGACTGCTACAAAATATGAACTTAAGAATGCATCGAGCTGGCCCACAAACTTATTATACGAGGGATTAGCGGGTGGGTTGATACCTACTAGATTTTCTATTTCCGCTTGATACTAGTAGTTTTTCGATTGATACACACTCGTTTTCGCTCGATAACCCCGGTTTTTCGATTGATACACACTCTTTTTCGCTCGATGACCGTCTCTTTTCGATTGATACCCTCTAGATTTTCTATTTCCGCTCGATTCTAGTACTTTTCCGATCGATAGCACCGACGTATCGATTGATACACACTACTTTTCGCTCGATAACCGTCTCTTTTCGATTGATACCCTCTATATTTTCTATTTCCGCTCGATACTAGTAGTTTTCCGCTCGATAGCACCGGTTTTTCGATTGATAGACACTCTTTTTCGCTAGATAACTGCCTCTTTTCGATTGATTCCCACTAGATTTTCTACTTCCGCTCGATACTAGTGGTTTTTCGATCGATAGCACCGGTTTTTCGATTGATACACACTCTTTTTCGCTCGATAACCGTCTCTTTTCGATTGATTCCCACTAGATTTTCTATTTCCGCTCGATACCAGTGGTTTTCCGCTCGATAGCACCGGTTTTTCGATTGATAGACACTCTTTTTCGCTAGATAACCTTCTCTTTTCGATTGATACACACTCTTTTTCGATCGATAACTCTCTCTTTTCGATTGATACCCCCTATACTTTCTATTTCCGCTCGTTACTAGTGGTTTTCCGCTCGATAGCCCCGATTTTCCGATTGATACACACTCTTTTTCGCTCGATGACTCTCTCTTTTCGACTGATTATCGCTCGACTCCAATAAATGTCAGCACTTTTTAATTCACCCCAAACTAAAAACCCCTCACAAAATGTGAGGGGGCCTACTTATTCACTAATTAGCGTACTTCGACCCAGCCGTTTTTGATGCCGGTTACTACGGCTTGGGTGCGGTCATTGACGTTCATTTTTTGTAGAATGCTAGATACGTGGTTTTTAACTGTTTTTTCAGAGATGAATAGTGTTTCTCCGATAGTACGGTTGCTTTGACCATCTGTTAATAATTGAAGTACCTCGCACTCACGCTTAGTTAATAAGTGGAATGGGCGTCGGATTTCTGTTTGATGGAAGTTTCCTTTATTTTCACGTTCGCTTAGGCGACGGAATTCTTGTACTAAGTTACGAGTCACTTTTGGATGTAAGTAAGATCCACCTTTTGCTACAACCTTAATAGCAGCAACGATTGCAACAGCATCCATTTCTTTAAGCATGTATCCTAGAGCTCCTGTTTTTAGGGCGTGAGATACATAAGACTCGTCGTCATGGATAGATAGCATGATTACTTTTGCTTCCGGGTACTTGTCCATTAATTCTTCGGTTGCATCTACACCATTTTTCGTAGGCATGTTAATGTCCATAAGCACTACATCTGGGAAGTGCTGCTCGTATAAGCGTAATACATCGTTGCCGTCGCTACCTTCCGCTACTACTTCAAAGGTATCTTCGAAGTCTAGGATTCTCTTTACTCCTTCACGGAAAAGTTGGTGGTCATCTATAATAATAATTTTTGTCATTGGTTATTTCCTCCTATATAAAACGGCTCTAGTTACTATTCCTCATTTATCGGAATGCTAAACAAAATTGTTGTACCATTTCCTGGCGACGAAACAATTTTCATTGTTCCTTCTAGCAAATCTACTCTTTCTTGCATACCAATCAAACCAAAGGATTTTTCTTTGACAACCTTTGGATCAAAGCCAACTCCATCATCCTTCACGATGATGTTCATTTTATGTCTGGCCCATTCTAACTTTACCCAAGCCTCGGTAAATCTACCGTGCTTAATGCCATTTGTTAGGCATTCTTGGATTAAACGAAAAATTGCTACTTCAAAATTAGGCTGGAGTCGCAATTCCTCTCCGAAGGTTTGGAAATGTATTTTATGGTTCGGATTATATTCTTCCATAGTTGAGATGTACTTTCGGAGAGTGGGAATCAATCCCAAATCGTCGAGTGCCATCGGGCGAAGATCGTAAATAATTCGTCTAACCTCTGAAAGTGCATTACGGACCATTCCTTTTAGCTCCGTAATCTCTTTCATTGCTTGGTCACCACCACGCTGCTGATATGTAATATTAATTAGATCTGTTCTAAGTAGCACATTAGCCAGCATTTGTGCAGGTCCATCATGTATTTCACGAGAAAGTCTCTTTCTTTCTTCCTCTTGAGCCTCTATAATTTTTAAAGTAAAGTCTTGCTTAATTTTTGCATTTTCAAGCGCAGCCCCTACCTCTTTTAAATCAGAGGTCAAATAGTTCATAACGATGTTAACTTGGGTGACAAGCTGATCGGCTCGATCAATCATTTCTAATAAACCTTGTAATCTTCTTTCTAATTCATCTCTTCTTTGTCGTAATTGCTTTTCTTCATTTCGTTTAATTAGTAGGTTAATTTGTAATTCGTTGGCGGTTTCATATGCATTGCGGACCTGAGGCTCATCATAGGAATCGAAATTTTTCGAAACCTCTGCTAATCTATTACGTGCTAACCTAGATTTCGTCTCTAAAGTATCCCCTTCTACAATGACTAATTCGATGTTTCCACGAATTATTTCTAACTCCACCTTCATTTCTTCAAAGCTTTGGCGGCTCTGTTCGCTTATAATGAATATATCCTTTTTCGAATGATCCATTACTTCGACCATTCGATCGAAAATAACATCTAACGATTGGACTTCGAAGTTCTTATTCGTCATATGTTTTTCCCCTTTTTTACTTGCAAATGAGACTTCATTCATTCTTTCTGACAAATCTATTATAGCACTAATTTACTAAAAATAAATTAAAATTAGTTTACAACTATATTTCAAACGATACTGGAGTGAAATTTATTATGAAAAGCAATTATCGAACTGTAAAGGGTTATGGAGAAAGTGAATTAATTATTCAAAAGTCCCGATTTATCACGTATGTGAATCGAGCGGAGACAGAAGCAGAGGCACAAGATTTTATTAATAATATCAAACAAAAGCATAAAGATGCTAATCATAACTGTTCTGCCTATATGATTGGAGAGCATGATCATATTCAAAAAGCAAATGATGACGGGGAGCCAAGTGGTACAGCAGGTGTTCCGATGCTTGAAGTTCTGAAAAAAAGGGAAATAAAAAATACAGTCGTAGTAGTGACTCGATATTTTGGAGGAATAAAGCTTGGAGGCGGGGGACTCATTCGAGCTTACGGAAAAGCAACGACAGAAGGGATTGATGCAGCGAAAATAGTAGAACGTCAATTGCATGGTTTAATGAAGATATCTATTGACTATACTTGGCTTGGCAAGGTAGAAAATGAAATACGACAATCGACATATACCTTAAAAGAAATTGCCTATGCAGAATTAGTCGAATTATACGTTTATATAAAACTAGAAGAACAGGATAGCTTTTCGGATTGGGTCACCGAAATGACAAATGGACAAGCAGAGATAGAACTTGTCGAAAAAAAGTATCTAGAAATGGAAATAAATTAAATTTACCTAATCTCTATTACGTTGTATAATAAAGGGTATTGCGAAGTGTTTTTGAAACTTTTATTGTTGGAAAACGTCAGTTTTACTAACAATTCCCTAAGGAGATTACAAAAATGAATAGAAAATTATATAAGAAGGAAAAAAAGAAGAGCTCTAAAAAGCGCTTGGCTCTGATGATTTCGTTAATAGTTGTCGCTTCTCTCTTTATTTCTTTGTCCACTTATGCGGTTTATTTGACGAAAAAAGCAGAAACTGCTGCCGATAACGCTTTTGAAAAAGTAGAGGGCAGAGAATCTTCTGATTTACGTGTCGAGAAGGTTGAACCTATTAATGACAATGTATCTGTTCTGTTTATCGGAGTGGATGATAGTGAAAAGCGCGCGCAAGGAGAAAAAGGTAGTCGTTCCGACGCACTGATGCTAGCTACCCTTAATAATCAGTCGAAAACTGTGAAGCTAGTGAGTATCCCTCGTGACTCCTATGTATATATAGATGAAGTTGGTTATAATGATAAAATTACACATGCCCATTCCTATGGTGGTACAAAGGCAACGATTGAAACAGTGGAGAATTTATTGGAAGTGCCTGTTGATTATTACGTGAAAATGAACTTTAATGCCTTCATTGAAATCGTAGATGCTCTTGGTGGAATTGAAGCTGAGGTGCCATATAAGCTTTTAGAAAAAGATGAAAATGATCAACGTACTGTCAAACTCGAGCCTGGCTTACAGGAGCTCAACGGCAGAGAGGCTTTAGCTCTTGCTAGAACTAGAAAACTGGACAATGACATTGAGCGTGGAAAGCGTCAGCAAATGATTCTTTCTGGTATTGTGAAAAAAGCAAGCTCTGCAAGCTCATTTACCAAATATGGTGAAGTAATAGATGCTGTCGGAAACAACATGAAGACAGACATGACGTTTAATGAGATGAAATCCTTCTTTGAATACATCAAAGGGGGGGCCCCTGAAATTGATACGCTAACTCTTGAAGGCTATGATGATATGACTACTGGTGTATACTATTGGAAATTAAAAGAGGAAAGCCTACAGGAAACGAAAGATATTTTGAAATCCCATCTTGGTATTATACCTGGAGCAGATAACCTATCTGATAGCAGTACAACTTCCGGTTCTACACTCGATGGTATCGCAATAGAAGATTCAACTAAAAACTAACAGCAACTCTAGGAGGCATTCATACTCCTAGAGTTTTTTTATCCAACAAAAAAATCTTCTATTCTTATAAAGAATAGAAGATTTTTTGCTATCATTATCTATTTCCAATTGTCTTTACTAAATTTAAAATAGGTCGATAGTTTTTACCAGCCAAGCCAACGACTTCTACGAATAACTCAATAGCTAGTAGAATAATAGCTAGTAATAGTATGCCGCCCCACACTGTTGCTTGTGAGAAAATCAATGCTGCTATACCAAACATTGCTGCAAGTGCATAAATGATTAGTACAGCTTGTCGATGCGTAAATCCTGCATTTAATAAGCAATGATGTAAATGCGATTTATCTGGAGCACCAAGTGGCTGTTTCATACGAATTCGTCGAACGATAGCAAAAAATGTATCAGAAATCGGTACACCGAGCATAATAACAGGGATAATTAATGCAATTACTGTAATGTTTTTAAAACCTTCCAGTGCTAAAACAGAAATCATAAACCCAAGGAATAGTGCTCCCGTATCACCCATGAAAATTTTTGCTGGATAAAAGTTAAATACCAGAAATCCTAATGTACTTGCTGCAAGGATTGCAGCCATAACAGCAACGAATGGATTGGCCATGATCATCGCCATAGCAGCCAGTGTAATCAACGCAATTGCTGACACTCCAGCGGCAAGTCCATCTAAGCCATCAATTAGGTTAATTGCATTCGTAATTCCCACAATCCAAAGAATTGTTAACGGAATGGCAAAATAACCGAACTGCAATTGGAAATCACCAAATGGCAGGTTAATAAATTCAATTTGTAATCCACCGTATATAACAACACTTCCAGCCGCTAAAAGCTGGCCGAGTAATTTAGCTTTTGCTGAGATTTCAAACATATCATCCAAAACACCTGTAATAATTATGATTAATGCACCTAGAAGCAAAGCTTTATCATATCCACCATCTGGTCGATAAGCTACATAAGCTACAACAAAAGCCAGAAATATAGCTAGTCCTCCAAGTCTCGGCATGATACGCGCATGAACTTTTCGGTAATTTGGCTTGTCAACTGCACCAATGCGGAACGCTAATCTTTTTACAAGTGGAGTAAATAAGATGGATGCAACAAATGCCAGAACCAATGTAAAGGCAAGCATCAATTCTTCTCCTCCTCACAATGTCAATTGTTAAGTTAAACTCACTGTATTATAGCATGGAAATAGTCAAAAAATAGATTTTTTTTCTATTTAATTAATTAAACGTTTGAAACGCCCATTTAGTTTCACTAAAGCAGCAGAAGCTTCTTCAATTTTAAATAAAAGAAACGATCCAACAAAGCTGACAGTGAAAACGACTAGCCCTACTATAAATGTTAACCATTTATCTCCAAAAGTAAAATACCTATTCGATAAATAAGAAACAATGCCTATGAGCATAATAGCGAGTACTATCTTTCCAATTCCCTTATTACCCGAATTAAAGAAAGTTAATCCAAATTTATATTTTGCATATAAAGCGAGCATAATAAAATTTGTTGCGGATGATATAAGAGTTCCCCAAGCAATCGCTTGCACACCTAAGGAATCTAAGAAAAAGTAAGTAAACCCAATATTAATGAGGAATACATTGATTAAGCTAAATATTACTGGTACATATGAATTCCCTTCTGCATAATAGAACCTGGTCACATAAGTATTCGCTGCCAAAAAGAACATCGTGAGTACAAATGTTTTTAAAATTGGTGCAGTAATTTCGGTTGATTCAGTTGTAAAATTACTGTACTCATAAATAACCTGCACTAAATTTTCCGCATAGAAAAAAGCAAATACAGTAACTGGTACGAGAAGGATGATTAAATAACGTAAGCCTTTCGTATAAAGAGACTTAATCGATGTATAATCTTTCTCCGCTACCTTTTTACTTAGTAACGGATAAATAACCGTTGTAACGGCCGTCATCAAAATAGCCTGCGGAAATTGCGTAAGCTTGGTTGCATAGTTAACCGCTGATACATATCCATCCTCTAAAAACGCAGAGAATATACGCTGAATAATCGTATAAAATTGGATGGTTGCTCCCCCAAGCATAATTGGAAGTGCCATAATCCAAAAATTCTTCGTGGATTCGTTTTGAGCAAACGAAATTCCAACAGGAAATGTTTTCAGCTTTCTATAGCCGGCTGCTAAGAAGAAAACCATCAGAATGGAACTTAATAAAGCCCCTAGACCGTGGCTGGTTGCCCCGACCCAATAAAAAGCAACTAAAGCAATGAGCACAAATACCGCATTATAAATTAAAATAGCGATACTGGATAGATGAAACTTAGCATTTACATTTAAAAGCCCGCTATACCATGAAGATAATACTAAGAAAACCGTGGAAGGAATCATCCAAAAGGACAAATTTCGTAAAAGAATATATTCCTGCCCATCAATTTTTGGGAACAGTAGATGAAGCATAGGATCAATGAATATCAACATTAATGCAGTCAATACTAAGATTACACTGCTGATTGTCGTAAAGGTCTGCTTCACAAACATCCCTTGGTCCGTACTCTTGCGGTTATACACGGAGATAAAAGCAGTAGTAAACGCTCCTCCTACAACCAAATATAAAAAGTTCGGAATCATATACGCTGTAATGATACTATCCGCGGTATTCGTTGTTCCGAATTGAAACCCAATGACCTGTTCACGAAAGAACCCGAACATCTTAGCTACAATGTTAATAATAGCGACAGCACCAATAATTTTGACAAACTTATTCATCGGTTTGCCCCTCGGCCTATCGCTTGTTCATATATAGCTACTAGTCTTTCAATTATTCTTTTTTCATCATGCAAATCTAATACTGCTTCAGCTTTTTCTTTATCATAATAATTCATGGATTCCATCGACGCCAGCATTTCCGCCGCTAAGCCTTCCGCATCCTTCTCATTAACTAGATGACCTGCTCCTTCTTCTAACAAAGCTACAAGTCCTCCCACTCGAGATGCAATAACTGGTGTCCCAGTAGCAATCGCTTCCAGGGCAACAAGTCCGAACCCTTCTATATGAGAAGGAAGCACAAACACATCACTTGCCTGGAACCATGTAACCAGTTTGGTTTGCTGCACTGGATCGACAAAAATAATATCTTCATTCACAAGTGGTTGAATTTTTTCAATAAAAGCTGTGTCTCTTCTTGAACCAATTACTGCTAGTTTACTCTTTTTATTCGTTCTTTCACGTACCATCTCAAAGGCCTTTAAAAGCTCTTCTACTCCCTTTTGCTCAATCACATTCCCGACAAAGGAAAAGAGAAACTCATCTTCTGCAAGATTTAATGAAGCTCTTGCCTCCGCTTGGCTACCAGGTTTAAAAACCTCTCTATTAACTCCCATACTCATCACCGTAATCTTCTCACGAGCTATTCCAAAATCCTGATGAATTTGATCAGCTAAAACTGGTCCCACAGCTATTATATGTGCACTTTCTGCTAATATTTTAGTAGTCCAATTTCGAATTCTCTCATTTTTTTTAGCCATTCTTTCAATATCCCCACCATGAGCGGTTACTACATAGGGAATTTTCCATAGCTTTTTCAGCATGAGAGAAAATACTCCAGAAGGGAACACATAATGAGCATGAGTAATAGAAATAGATTTTTTATTTCCAGCTCCCATTTTTAAAACTCTCAGAGCCCATGCTATGTATTTTTTCAATACATTTTTTACCCCAGTAGCAGGGTTCGTATTAACCCCTACCACTGTTTCAATTCCAGCCTTGCGAAGAGCTTCCACTTGGTTTTTTACAAAAATACCATAAGACAGATGCTCAGGTGTAGGATACATATTGCTTATGACAAATACTTTCTTCATTACTTCTTCACTGCCTTTTGAAATTGAACGGTTCCACCCATCGCCTCTTTATGAAGATGCGCAGAAACCTTTTTCGTATTTTCTACTGTACCTGACCAATTATTTTTCATTTTACTAAATGCCTGTGCAAATAAGGTAGAATCCTCTTCAATGGAATCCATCGAGAAGCTAAATTCTCCTAGTTTCGCTAGTTGCATAAAATCATTTACTTTCTTATGGTAAGAAACTGCAATAATTGGCGTTTGCGTATCAGTAGCAAGAATTAATGAATGTAATCTTGTACCAATCACTACATCCTGCTCCATCGTAATATTTAAAATATCCTGTGGTGGCAGATTACGATCAATAATAGACACGTTTTCCTTGGAATTCATTTTCTTAAGAATGTCCTTTGTTACGTCTGCATCCTGCGGATATTTCGTTGCAAAGAAGGTAATTTCCACCTCCTGCTCTGCAGAAAGGCTATCTAGGTTTTTGGCCATCCCAGAAATATATGCATCATACTTCGCTTCATTTCCCTCTGGCCAATAGTTTGCATTGTAATAAGGGACAGCGGTAACTCCAATCTTTTTAGGAGTGTCTGCATGAACCTTGCCCTCTCTCTGTAAAGTGAAGGCTGGATCTCCGATTATTGCCACCGGCTTTTTAACGCCAATAGATTGTAAAAGCTCTTTCGATTGTGGGTCACGAACGGATACACTATCTGCATGCTTGCACATATAGCGGATAAACCATTTTCCAAGAGACGTGTTAAGCGGACCAGCTCCACATCCATAAACAACATAGCTTGTCCCTGAGTTTTTAGCCATCATGGCATAGGAACCATATAAAGGTGCCTCTCGCTTATAAAGATCCATCAGGATACCGCCTCCACCTATTACTAATAGGTCAAAGCCTGCAACATATTTCTTATTTAACTGATAGGTTTTTATAAACGTTTTTGCAGCATTACCGTTTTTATAATAAAGCGGATAGCTCTGCACATCATATCGCTCCGATGTTTGAGGAGGATTGTTACTAAAGACAGTAATATCCTTACTTTTAATCGGAAAGGTTTGAAGTAACTGCTCTATAATACTTAATAAAATAGCTTCATCGCCATTGTTGTCATTTCCGTAATTTCCTACGATTCCTATTTTCATAATTTCCATCCTTTTTCGCACATAATTATAGATTATAACACAAGAAAAGCGTAGGCGCCTATGTCTGTATCGACTTGCAAATGGGGATCGGAGACGGCTACCATTTAAACTAGAAGAACAAGGTAACGGACAGCTAAAAACCATGAACACTAGGCTCATGGCTTTAAAATATTCTATATAAGAAATGCGTAGGCGCCTTCTTATTCTAAAAAAATAGCCCCACTACCTAATAGTAGCGGGGTAAATGTTTAACGATGAATCGATCGATATAAGAATACGCTAAAGTGCATTCTTGTCACTGGAAGACTTGGCTTGAATGTGCCGTCCTCATAGCCAGTGGTGATTTTGTTGTAAGTTAAAGCTGAGATAGATTTTTCTGCCCAATATCCACTTCTTACATCAGAGAAGGTGATTGCCGATGTACCAGTAAGCTTATAGGCATTCGTTAAAATTGCTGCCATTTGAGCTCTTGTTAAAGTTCCCTGTGGATCGTACATATTATTCTCTTTTCCTCCTACAATGCGAGCATTGGCTACTGCTGCAATCTCTTTGTAGTATGGATGAGTTTGTGGAACATCCGCGAATCCTGGGTCCGTTACATTTTGTAAATCTAAATTCAAAGCTCTACTAATTAATACTGCCGCATGGGATCTAGATAGGTTTTGTGTAGGCTTGAACGTTCCGTCCTCATAGCCGTTAATATACCCATTACTAGTTAAATAAGCTATCTCGCGGAGATATACGTTTTCATTGCTGATGTCCTTAAACGGAGATTTTAAATCTGCTTGTGGCACTTGAACCTCTACATCTACAGACACTTTTTTCGTTCCTAATTGAGCAGTAACTTTCCCTTTACCTGCCTTACTGCCAGCAGTGAATTTACCATTAGAGGTAATTGAGCCGATACCACCCTCAACTGTCCAGACTAGCTGATTTGCATTATAGATAATGGCATTGCCAGCTGCATCCTTCGCATTGGCACTAAAGTTAATAACACCGCCGGTAGAAGTAGTTTTAGATGAACCGATAGTTAGTGATGCAGGCTCAGCAACTACCGATACTGGGAAGCTTTGTGATGCTGTATCATAGTTTACCGTCACACGATCTTCTCCTGCTGCCACTGCTGTATACGTACTGCCGTTTGTATTCACAAAATTGTTGGCAGATGTTAAAGCAACCGCAGACGGGTTTACAGCAATCGGATTATAGTATGCATCTAACACATAATTTACTTTTACATTAACAGAAGCTCCAACTAACAAAGTACCGATTTTATCTCGAGAAGCGCTAATTTGCGATGGCTTTCCGGTTGGGGCTGTACTAATAGCCTCTAATATAGTAGAAACTGCTCGTTGGGAGCCTGCTGATGGTGTATTAGCTAAAACTACGTTATTACTACCGTAGTTTCGTATTCCCATTGTCGTCGAACCACCACCATCTAAGTTGATAGCACGATCAAATCCTTGTTTCACTAGATAGTCAGCAAATTGAACTAGACTCATTCCTGACCCGCTAACTGCAACCATGTGAACTTGTTTCTTATCTGCGCTTATCGCAATCGCACTTCTTGGTACTTTAGCAGTTGCTCTTGAACTGTTTGTATTCATGGTAATATTTCGTTTGCCATCTCTCACTAGCATTGGTCCACTTCCCAGCATGAACTGAGAGTTTTTCCAGATTTTATTAATATCAAATCCAACAGTGATTGGCTCACCAACTTTGGCATTTTTAAAAATATTAATCCACTTAGAGCCATTAACTGCAATGACAAAGCCATTTTTCGGAATAGGTGTTGTTTGCTTCACACCATAATCTCGAACCTGTATTACTTTACCAGTTAGGGTTTGGCCAAAATAGTTGCTTGTAATCGGTTCTGCTGTTTCTACGACAATTTCCATACCGTATTCATTGGAACCAGTTGAGCTTTTGTAATACTGAGGGGTGAAAATTATTGCCTCATCGCCCTGTCTTTCTCTATTTAAACCACTAGCTTCATAGGTTTGATTGATATATGTAACATTGATATCAAAATCAAAGCTCTCGATTTCTGCATTCCCATCTTCCTTTATACCAAAGGCAATTGGAGAACTAACATAATTGGAGGAAGACTGTGAAATTACCCCGCCATTAAAAATTTCGTTGTTATGGGATAGTAAATACATTGGCATTTTGTAGTTATTCGCACTAGAGCTCATTTCAAAAAATCCAGCATTTATAGCTCCTACTACTCGATGACCTTCTACGGAATCCCTATTCGCTATAGCCGTCGTTGTTGCTAAGCTATTAATAGGGTTAGGTAGACCTATTTTTAATGCTGTATATGAGTCTTGTAGATTAACCGCAAGATGATTAATCGAGTTATTACCTGAAGTGGAATAGGTATAATTTTTATACTGAACGCCTGAAGATAAAGGCATATCCTTGTTAGTCACCTGAAACGCATTTGCTTGAACAGGCATCGCTAAAATCATAAGTGCAACAATTACTACAGTTATTCCTTGTATTTTTCTTTTTAACATGTCATTTCGCTTCTACTATATGGAAGCTAAACACCATCCTTCCCAATTTTCCTAAGCATAACAAAATTCGACCTGTTTTTCTATGAAACTATCGATATATTTTCAATATTAAGGGAGTATATTCGGGAAAAAATACTTGTTTATGAAAACTTTATTCCTAGTTTGCCATAAATGGCTCGATTTCTGCTGATTTTTCGGTTTCTAAATAAGGACTATTAATAACGAGAATCTTAATTACACCTATAAAAGCATTCAAAAAAAAGCCAGGCTCTAGAAGAACCCAGCTTTTTTATCATCTGTCTTTAAATTCAATTTTAGGATACCATTTTTGCATTGCAGCAAAGCATCCAAATATTAAAAAGAAGAATACGGTGTAGCCCTTCAGCTCCCAAATATTATAATAGAAGCCTGAGAAGCCTGTAGAGAACCAAAGTCCAATCATAAACTTTCCATAAATGGTATGTCTTTCTTTCCACAGAAGTGCTAGCATCCCAATTAGGAACCCAGCAAATAATAGGACACCCATTACTCCCGTTTCCGCAATCACTTGAATATACTGATTGTCGGAATAGAAGTTCTTTCCTCCATAAATATCTGAGCGAATGCCATAGTTATCATATATTGGTGAACCGTACGATAACGTTGCTGCACCTCCAAAGGTACCAAAACCAGATCCAGTCAGTGGATAATCACTGAAAACCTCAAAGCCTTTCTTCAAATAGAAGATACGGCCACTTTCAGTCATCAGGTTAATATTATCTTGGTCAAAGGTTGCCCCGATTCGGCCAGTGATACTTCCATTATCTTCCTTAGGAGCTTCTAAACCAAAGCTTTGGAATAAACTTAGTCCCCAGTTTACCGGTAAGTAAACCAATATAAAGGAAGCAACTCCAGCAATTACTAGCCGTTTGAGGAGCTTCCACTCTTTTGATAATAAAATAAAAATAACTGCTAATACAATAGCCGAAATCCAAGTCCCACGAGAGTATGTCATCACAAATACACCCATAAATAATACAAGACTAATGTTTAAGAAAATCTTATAAGATTTATTCTTATACAGATATGTTAATAACAGCGCAGCAGCAATTCCAAACATGAGAAGAAGTGCTAAAGAGTTGGGATTCCCTGGAAGACCGTAAATTCGAACAATGTTTGTCGCTGATAACGTTTTATACTTCCATACATCAGGTAACAACCATTGACGCATCGATAACTTTTCAATAATTCCATGAATGGAAACTAACCAAGAGGTAAATACAGTCACCCAAGCTAATCTTTCTAACCATGAGCTTGGAAGTATTGAGCGCGATAAAACGTAATAGATCAAATACATAATCAAAAATGTTCTTAATTGAAAAATAACGGAAGAGATGCTTACGTCATTTAATAGTCCTATGATCGAGCCAAATATTAAAAACGCAAAGTAAATCCATTCAAACCACTTAAAGGTAAGTAAGCTTTTCAAGTTTAACTTACTAGATATTAGCAGCTTTGCAAAAGCAATCAAGATAATAATATCTCCTACAAGCTTTAAGCCAGGATTCATCTCTATAAGTATTGGTCGAATCGATACATAGAGTACTAGAAAAAGTAAGCTCTGAAAAGGCTTGAAAAAAGAAAATACGACAAAAAATAGCGATGTAATAATTAGAGCTATACTTGTCGGTAAAAATAGAGCGACTACTAAAAACAAACATGCTCCAATGAAGGTATATAAATCCTTCTTTATAATATGTGTATTTATTGGCGACATAAATTAATACCCTTTCTAGTTCTTAACTTTATAACTAACCCATTATAACATCATTTTTACTTATTGACTCAAAGAATTCATTACAATTTCAAGACAAATAACTAGACCATATGCCCTTATTTTACATATGTTTATCTGGTAAACTATAACTAGTTTTAAATAAGGGAGGAAATAGTCGTTGAAGAAAGTTTTAGCATTATTTTTGGCATTTTTTGTTGTATTCAGCCAATTACCAGTAAACTTTGTATCCGCCAGTGATATTGATAATCATCAAATGAAGCATGAACTAGACTATTGGATTAATAAAAATGTTATCAGAGCTGACGCAAAGGGAAACTATAACCCAAACAAGGCTGTGACTCGTGGTGAATTTGCTTCTTATATAACAAGAGCCTTTCATTTACCTGAATCTACCAAGTTTAAATTCAAAGACTTAAAGCCAAATACAACTCAAACTATTGAGATTCAAAATGCAGCCGGCGCAGGAATATT
>CAKQHO010000019.1 GCA_934234185.1 uncultured Psychrobacillus sp.
CTGTGAAGTTATAAAACAGGAATGCTCCAGCGGGACAGCGCGAGCTGAAGACCCTGGACTGAGCGCAGCGAGGGAAGCGGCTGAGGCCGTGCCCGCGGAAAGCGTCCGTTCGTAGCGGAAATCAACTCTTTTCGCGTTACTTCTATTTTAAAAGAAAAAAGACTGTAGGCAAATTCCAAAATTTCTGGAGTTTGTCTACAGTCTGAAGCCACGGATTAACTAAACCGTGGCCATTTCTTATTTTTTCGCTATATGAACCTTTAACTGCTTCCCTTTAACCGTGGTGTTTCTCATCGTTTTTAAAACTTGCATGCCTTTACCATTCAATATTTCTACATAGGTTGAGTTATCCTGGATCGTAATAATACCGATATCATCTGCAGTTATACCATTTATTTTTGCGATAGTCCCTACAAAATCAACAGCTCGAAGTTTCTTTTTCTTACCGCCGTTGAAATAGAGCTTCGTGATATCAGCATTTAGCTTTTCTCCCTTTTGCTCTTTATATTCCGGCTCTTCCTCCATTTTTTCTAGGAAGGCTTCTTTGTTGCCCAAAACCTTTTCCTCCGAATACTTTGGACCTGTCTCTATTGTAAAACCAATAAAATCTTCAATTTCTTTCACAAACTTATCCTCGAATGGAGTAGCAAGCAAAACTGATTTACCAGTTTTTCCAGCTCGACCTGTTCTCCCAGTTCTGTGCACATAGCTTTCCTGCTCCAATGGCACATCAAAATGAATAACCAGACTGATATTTTCTATATCAATTCCTCGTGCTGCTACATCTGTTGCAATGAGATACCTAAATTCTCCTTTTCGGAAATCATCCATTACTTCAAAGCGATCTTCCTGATGCATGCCTCCGTGCAGCTTATCAGCTGTATATCCTTTTCGATCTAACACATCTACTAGCATGTCTACTCGATCCTTCGTTCGACAAAAGATAATACAGCTATCTGGATTTTCAACGATTGTCAGTTTTTCTAGGAACGGTATCTTGTCTTCCTCTTTTAGCACATGCTTTTCATGCCGAATATGAGGGTTTTGCTCCTCTTGTGATTCGATTTCTATCGAGACGGGAGATTTCAAGTACTTACTGCTTAATGTTTTAATTTCCTCAGAAAGTGTAGCGGAGAAAAGCATTGTTGAACGTTCCTTCGGCAAGAGCTTAATAATAGACTCAACTTGCTCTAGGAAGCCCATATTTAACATTTCGTCTGCTTCATCAAGCACGAGGTATTCTATTTTTGATATATCAAGCGTACCCTTTTCTATATGGTCTAATACTCGACCAGGTGTCCCAACCACAATATGAGTTTTTTGCTTTAGCGCAAGCTTTTGCTTGGCAAAGGGAGACTTTCCGTAGACAGCAAGCGCCTTTATTCGCTTAAAACGACCAATATTCGTCATGTCCTCTTGTACTTGTACAGCGAGCTCTCTTGTAGGAACCAACACGAGAACCTGAGGCTTGTTTTCTTCCCAATTGACTAACTGACACAAAGGAATAGCATATGCAGCAGTCTTTCCGCTACCTGTTTTGGATTTCACCGTTAAGTCTTGTCCTTCGAGGGCTACCGGAATAACCTTTTGTTGAACCTCTGTCGGTTCTTGGTAGCCTAGCTGTTCTATTGCCATCGCTATTTTTACATCTATTTTTAGGTCTCTAAATTGTGTCATATATTTTCTCCTCTTTTACATGCTTTTCTCTGTTATCTTGTACTATTTACATTTTGACAATCAAATAATCGCTTAATTGTCAAAAATTAGCTAAATTCTTCATGATTCCCTACAAATAATCCTAAAATACTCTGTTTACGTTCCATCTATGTTACAATTAAACTATCGCTTTGTGCGAGAAAATATTAGAAAAGAGGCAACGACATGAGTTTCCAACGACAACCTAAGGATGTAACACCCTTCGTGGCAGCACGGAAAATTGATGAGAAAATCTCTTTCACTCGCAATAACCATGAGGTGCAAGGCACGATCTTCAAGATTTTAGAGCAATCCGTAATTGTTGAAATCTCTACCGAAGATGCGAAGAAGATTAATGTTCCTTCAAATCTTACTGTAGTATCACATAAACACTATACGGTAATATAACGGCTAATTTCCTCGATAAATGCATTTCCGTATTTATCTCGTTTATTAGCACCTACACCGTGTATTTCTAAAAATTCTTCTTCGGTTTGCGGACGTTTCACACACATATCCTGTAAGGTTTTATCAGAGAAAATGACAAATGGTGGAACACCAGCCTCGTCCGCAAGTTTCTTCCGAAGGGCTCTTAGTCCTTCGAATAGCGGATCATTCACTGAAATCTTTTTCGTTACCGCTACTCCTCTACGCATAATCTTTCTTTTTCCTAGTAAAACATCCTTGCCGGCATCTGATATATAAATGGTTGGCATACTACCATGCTTTACAAGCAATAATCCCTCAGCAATGATAAATTCAATAAGACCAGAAACATCTTTTACTGATTTTTCCTTTAAAATTCCATAGGTCGATAACTTTGTAAATCCAAAATCTTGGATTTTTTTATTTTTAGAGCCTGTTAACACCTGGGCAGTTATTGTTTTCCCGAATTTTTGACCCATTCGGACTACGCAGGAAAGAACCATTTGGACTTCCTTCGTCACATCCTGAATTTCTCTTGAGTCCGTACAGTTTGCACATCTTCCACATTCTCCAGTTGTAGGCTCGCCAAAGTACTCCACGATAAATTTTTGCAGGCAGCTTTCGGTATGACAATAATCCACCATTCCTTGAAGCTTTTCAAGCTCTTGTGGAATTCGCTCGCGGTCTAGCGCTTGGTCTATTAAGAAGCGTTGTGTCTGTACATCCTGCGAGGCATAGAGAACCACACACTCACTTGGTAGCCCATCTCTTCCTGCTCTACCTGCCTCCTGGTAGTAGCTCTCCATGTTTTTGGGCAATTGATAGTGAATGACATAGCGAACATTCGATTTATCTATTCCCATTCCAAAGGCATTGGTGGCAACCATTACTTGAGCATCATCTGTCAGGAAGCGTTCCTGCTCTTTATTTCGAAAAGCCTCTGGTAACCCAGCATGGTATTTAGCAGTACTCACTCCTGCTTTATTTAGTAAATCGTATAGTAAGTCTACTGTCTTTCTTGTTGCGGCATAGATAATCCCAACCTCATTGACATTCTTTCTAATAAATTCCTTTAAAAATTTATTTTTATCTTGACCTAGCACAACTGAGAAAGTTAGGTTTTCTCTTTCAAACCCCGTAATGACGGTATGCTTATCATTGATTTGAAGTAATCGACATATATCCTCCCTTACTGCCGGCGTTGCCGTTGCAGTTAAAGCCAATACAGCTGGCTCCTGAGGAAATATATCCTTTAATCGATGAATCAGTCGGTAGCTTGGACGGAAATCATGTCCCCACTGGGATATACAGTGCGCTTCATCTACCGCAATCAAAGGTACCTTCACTCTTTTTAACTGATTTAGGAAAACCTGTGAATCTAAACGCTCCGGAGCGATATAGAGCAAACGATACTGTCCGTTTACTACCTCTTCCATTGTTTCTCTTACTTCTTCGGCAGTTAGTGAGCTATTTATATAGGCGGCTGGGATACCTACCTGAAGCAATGTGTCCACTTGGTCCTTCATCAATGAAATTAATGGAGAAATAACAATAGTAGTACCTTCTAACATCATGGAAGGAATCTGGTAGCATAACGATTTTCCTCCGCCGGTCGGCATTACGCATAGGCTTGATTGCTTGTCCAATACATGCTGAATAATTGTTTCCTGCCCTTGTCGAAAGGAATCGTATCCGTAATATTCATGTAGTAATTGCCTTGCTTGTTCTATCAAAAAATGTCACTCCTTATTTAGTGAAGCAAAAGAGGAAACAGATTATTTTCCGTTTCCTCTTTTTTTATTTCCAGATTGGCTTGTAGGCTTTGGATCAACCTTATCTACTTCTGGTCTCAAAAGCAGTAGGCCTAAAAGAGAAGAAATAATTGCTGCACCAGCTGTGATGAGAATTTTATTTAAAGTGGTTACTTCATCGTATTGATCTTGGTTTAACATAATCGTTGCCAATACAGCGACTATTATTATAATCGGCACAATTATTTTTGATTTTTTCAATGGTAACTTCCTCTCCATTACATAACTACCTCCATTGTACCACAAGGTCGTACAGAAGGCTGTTGTCCAGGTGAAGGAATCCTTTTCATAATGGATGACGTTATAGAATGAACTAGAGAAAGGAGAATTGCTATGTGGGATGTTACACTGCTTGCATTTATTTTTATATTCGCAACTGTTTATATCGGTTTTTTATTGACTCTTAAGAGAAGTAAAAAAAGGAAGTATATAATTTGGGGTTTACTTACTATCTTCATTTTTACTCCAGTTCTTAGCTGGGTTATTGGGATAATTTTCGGAATAATCGAAGGAGATGGGTTTGCGGCTATAGGTATGATGACTTTATTATTCCCTATTATTTTCATAATTGGTCTTATACTGTTTCTAGTAGGTATTTTTAAGAATTCGAGTGAATGAGCCGGTCATTCTAACGACAGGCTCTTAAAACTCATTTTCTATCGCCTCAATCAGCCAGTTTTCATCCTTACTTACAAAATAAAAAGTATAAATCAGTGGTGTATCTTGTGATTGAAAATGTACCATATACTGAAGTTTAAATTTCTCTCGTTGCTTTGGACTTATATCTTGTATATAGCCGTAATCACTTAACTTAATAAATGCTATATCCTCTTCATTTCCTTTTTCATAAGAAAAATTTCCAAAGTCTATGGAGAAATCCTCTGAAACTGTTGCTTCTTGAATTACCAGTGATTCTACCAATTCAGGTTTATTAGCAGACATAGCAAGAAGGAACTGCTCCGCTAGCTGCTCTGTTATTTCTTTTGTTTTTTCCTTGCTTTCCCACTCTACTAGTTGACTCTTCATTCTTTTGTTTTCCTGTTTTAATACTGAGTTCTCATCTGGTATCGCATTACGGGCAAACACCATATATCCCACTAGAAAGAAAGTAGATATTATAATTGCCAGTGAAGCTAAGAGTTTATAAAATCTTTTATTTGACTGCATATTCATCTTTGTCTCCTTAAGATTCTCATTTCTTTTTTAGACGCACATTCCAGTAAATTAGTTACAGCACAACTCTATTGGTAAGTTCTCTCTAAATAAACGGTTAGAAAGGCCAGTAGTCCTGATCAAACTCTCCATGAAATCTATGAATATGCCTAAAAGAATCCATGGTACATCATATTTCATAAACTATTTGTGAAAATACAAATGAAGAAAAGAAGATCACCATAGTGGTTTCGCAAGGACGTCCTTTTAAGCATGGACCCGTCATATTTGGTAAGCTGTATTATTATCACAGTAATTGAAGTCGTCTTATGACGACATTGTATACCTTACTTACGAAAAAATGGTGAAAAAAGAAGAAATAGCAGAGTGACTGTCCTTTGTAAAATAAGCTATGTATGTGATAATAGGAGAAAATTGAAATGAAGGATGAGCTATATTGAAACAAGAATTAGACGTTAAAGTAAATGAATCCCTTGCAAATGACATACAAAAAGGAGTTCCTATTCTACACAAGGAGGGATTCCCCCTTATAAACTCCTTAGAGGAAGGAACCATCATAAAGCTTCGAAATCCTTCAGGAAAATTTTTGGCCAAGGGCTATATAGGCTATCAAAATAAAGGGATTGGCTGGGTACTCTCAAAAAACGAAGTCGAAACTATCGATACTAAATTCTTTCAGCGTAAGATTACAAACGCTATTGAATATCGAAAAGATTACTTTCAAAAAGCTGATACTACTGCATTCCGTGTGTTTAATGGAGAAGGCGATGGTATAGGCGGCTTGACGATTGATTATTTTGATGGCTATTACTTAATCAGCTGGTATAGCGAGGGAATTTATTCCTTTAAAGAAATGATTATTGGGGCACTGGAGGCTAGTACTCCATATAAAGGAATCTATGAGAAGAAACGCTTTGATACTAAAGGACAATATCTAGAGGATGACGATTTTGTCAAAGGAGAAAGAGGAGAATTTCCTTTGATTGTGAAGGAAAATGGTGAAAGCTTTGCTGTCTATTTAAATGATGGAGCAATGGTTGGAGTATTTTTAGATCAACGGGATGTTCGGAAGAAGATTAGAGATGCTTATTCCAAAGGAAAAACAGTGCTCAATACCTTTTCTTACACAGGGGCATTCTCCGTATTTGCAGCTAGTGGCGGAGCCAAAAAAACGACTAGTGTTGATTTAGCGAAAAGAAGCTTGAGTAAAACAACCGAGCAGTTTGAGATTAATGGAATTGATCCAACGAAACAGGATATTGTAGTAATGGATGTTTTTGAGTACTTTAAATATGCCAAACGAAAAGAACTATCCTTTGATCTGGTTATTTTGGATCCACCAAGCTTTGCACGCTCTAAAAAATATACCTTTAGTTCCTCTAAGGATTATACAAAGCTACTGAAGGATGCTATTTCTCTTACTAATAAAAACGGAGTGATAATAGCATCTACCAATAATGCCACCTTTGGAATGAAAAAGTTTAAAAGCTTTGTGGACAAGGCGTTTAAAGATAGCAATCTTCGCTACGAAATTGAAGAGGAGTACTCTTTACCAAGTGACTTTAAAACAAATCCTCTGTTTAAGGAAGGCAATTACTTAAAGGTTTTATTTATACGAGTGAAATAAGTAGACATTTGCCACCCTCGTTATCGTGGGTGGTTTTACTTATTAAATTTATTTGTTGTATAACTACTCAAGTATGAAGGTTCCCATTAGTCTCATACAACTAGCATCGCAGTACTTGCTTAAGGCGTAAAAATGGATAAGCAAAAAAACATCGTTTTTCTTAGGCAAGAAAAACGATGCTTAATTAAACCGACAATTAGAGAAATCTTTCTAGTTACACCTCAGACTGGACCTCTTGTACCGTTTCCTCAACCTCTAAACGAGACATTTTTTCTTTTCCATTTTTCAATGCCTTTAATGTCTTATGCGCCAGCGCTAATGGAAGCTTACAGAATAGAAGGATACTTTTGCGATTGATACACTTGATGTATTCATCTGCTTTTGCTAAGTTACCCTCTGCGTATGCAAACATATCGGCTCTCGTCCATCCCTCAGGGAAGAACTGTACTCCACGTACACTATCCTCGTCCTTGTTACGTAGAATGTTTACTGCTTGAAGTCCGCGTCCATAGGCAATTGCAAGATCCCGGTCTGCATCTATATCAGCATTCCATTTCCATAAGTCAGACAGCATAACACCTACAAGTCCTGCAACATAATACGTATATTCATCTAAATCTTCCTTCGTTTTTACCTGCCAGTTCTTCCCTACCCATTTAGCCATCCCTTCAGCCATCTCACTGGTGTAATTTTTCACTGTTTGCAGTAAATCTTGTGGACATACCTTTAACCAATCTCCTAAGCGCAAAGAAACTGCTGGTAATATATCCTTATAAGGAGCAACGAGCTCTCCGTACTTTTGTTCATTAAAACGGTCATCTAATAATAATTGGCTAGTGGCATTTAAGATAGATTGCTTTGCATCCGGAGCCAAAGTTTCATGGTCTTCAATTTCATCTATAGCACGCATGCACAAGTATGCAGAAGCAACCGCTTTTTTTAGAGTAGGCTCTAAAAAAGTAATTGGTATATAAAAGGTTCTGCTCGTTTTCTTTAGCATGTTCATAGCTTCTTTTTGTAATAAGGCTACTTCTTGCACAACTAGTCCTCCATTTCCATACTTCAAAACTCTACTCTCTATTGTATCGGATTTTTGAAAAAAGATAAAATGGGATTCTTTACAGGTTGCGCAAGTCGGCTAAAACCTCGACTTGATCAAACTTTTTACTTTGGACAAAGGCTATTAGTTTTGCAGCGACCTCTTTCGCGCTGCTTAGCTGTCCTGATGATTTATAATCCTTAAAGCGGTCTACAAGAGGAAACTCGTCTTCGGAGGATGACCTAATCTTCCCCTGCATATTTGTATCAATGATACCCGGCGCTATCGAAACAAGGTTTACGCCATTTAATTTATTCGACTCCTCTAGCTGAACTGACTCAGTAAATCGGTCTAGCCCTGCTTTTCCTGCACAATAGCTGCTCCAGCCCTCATATCCTTTTCTTCCTGCGCCGGACGATATCTGTAGCACTCTCTTTTGAATATCACTAGCTGCGCTCCCCTTGATAAAAGCACCTGTTAAAATCATTGGTGCAGTTAAATTAACCGCAATACTCTTCGCAATATCATTGGCATCCAAATTACCTGCTAAGCCGATAGGATCTATCGTACCCGCATTATTAATAAGTGTTAAAGAAGAAGCTCCATCCACTGCTTTCTCCATTATTTGGTTCATTTCAGGCTCTAGCTTTGAGCTCTCAGCCAAGTCTAGTACAAAATGATGATAGCTTTCATGAGTAAGGTCACTCTTACTTCTGGATATTCCAAACACTTTGTTCCCTTTCTCAAGCAGCTGCTTTACTAGCTCCTTCCCTATCCCATTTGTTGTTCCAGTCACAATAAACACGTCCATTTATGCTCCCCCTCGATCTTTTAATAGTTCTAGCATAGCCCTCCCTTTTATGTCTTTCAAATAAAATCTCATAAGCTAGCACGAGGATTAAAATTTTTTTAACGGGGTAAACGAGTAAGGACAAACAAAGAACTAGGAGGTAATAACATGGCTACCAAGGAGCTTGCTTTACACGAACAATTAGAGGTACATGAGGTACTAATTTTTAAAACTGCTTGCGTAACAAAAAGCAAATTATTTGTAGATCTAGTTCAAGATAAAAAGCTAAAAGAAATTATTGAGGAAGATTTAGAGCTTTCTACGAAGGCTATTAAAGATTTACGAAAAGTCCTTGCAGATGCAAGCAAATAAACGAACAGGAGGAAAATAATATGGCTACGAAAAAAGAAGAATCAAAAAATGAACAACAAGAAATGGCAATGATTGACGACTTGGCAATTGCAACTGATTTATTAATCACATCTAAAGCTGCTGTACGTAACTTAGCAACAGCTATTACAGAAACAGCTACTCCTTCTGTGAAAAAGCTGCTACGTCGTGAGTTAGATAATGCAATCGATACCCATGATAAGATTGCTCAATACATGATTAAAAATGAAATGTATCATGCTTACGATTTAGACGAGCAAATGGAACATGATTTAGAAAAAGCTGATATTGCTTTAAATTTAGCGAAGAAATAAAAGGTAGCTTGGGGCACGACAGTCCCAAGCTTTTTTATTTCCCATAAAATACTGAGGGCATAATAATTCTTATTTATAAGCTCATCCCATGTATAACTTTTTGTTTCTAAAGAATATTCTAAGGAGACAAATAGACATTGGGGGTTATGAACGATTAAAAAAGTATTTTGGCCTATGCTACTCGTATGTATTTTATTGGCTGGCTGTGGAGAAGACGACACCTCTTTTAAAAAATCAAAGACTGATTCTGACAACCCAGCTACCGCTGAGGAAAACCCGTCATCAGAAACCACAACCGACTTATTCAGTAATGCCATCAGGAGCTACGAAAACGAACACGGAGCATTTGAAGTGCATTATGAAAAAGACAATTTAGTTCTAGTTGAAACGGTGGAGGATTTTGGATTAGAAGTTTCTTCCGTGGAATATGGTGTATTTTCCGTTTCCGATGCCTATGATTATTATACGGATCTGGAAGATAAGGAAGGGAAAATCGGTTATGTGAAAATCCATATAGCCATGAACCTTCCAACTAGTATAGATCCAGCGCAATTCTTTTTCCCTCACCAAGCTACTTTAAGCATTTCAGAAAAATTTTTCCCGACAACCTCTGACAATAACTTCGCTGATGAGGTTGCTGTGAACTTAGGAGAAGTTGCCGCTATGGAAGGGAATCTTTTCTATCTATTGTCTTCCGAAGAAAGGAAAGCGCTAGAGGAAACAAAATCATTTACATTAACAGCCCTCGCACCATTCACCTCGAAAAACATGGATTTAAAGGAAGGCTATGTATTCTCTATAACATTGGACTAACCTTTTTTCTGTCGCTTTTTTCAAGAACCTAGCACTCTTCTCTAAAGTTCCTATATTCCATAAATCACAAAGGGACAGTTTCAATTTGAGATGGTCCCTCTGTGACTCGATGCGACCAACGCAGGAGCAATGCTAAATCGCAGATCTCCGTAGAAGAAGGAGAGGTGCCCAAAAGTTTTCTACCTATGGGACAGCCCCTTACCCTTTTCATACTTACCGCAAAATTGCTATTGCTCCCAAACCTCCTGTAATGTGCTTCTAAACAATTCATCTAGTAATTTAGTTGGATCCTTTGTTTCGGTTTTCAATAGTTTTAGTACCTCTGTAATACGATCCATTTCACTTTCTAGAAAATCATTAATTACCCCAATACGCGCCTCCAAGTCTAGCTCCTCACCTATTAGTTTTCGCTTCAACAAAAGTTCGATTTGATCTTTTAATTCTCCTTCAGAAAGGATGTCTGCTAGTAGTTCCTGAAAACTTATCGGAGGTGCCATGTTATATTTCTCAATCCATTTACAAGCTAATATCGGTCGTAGTACATAAAAATATTTTTTTATTCTTACTTCGGCTCCCTGTAAGTATTCTCGGTAATTATTTTTCGCCATATTTAAATAATGATGAAGCATTGAATTTGGATAGAATACTTCTGCCTCCAAAGATCTCAAGTTATCGACAAAAGAATATGCTTGATAGTAAATAATATCGCTTCTCAACCATTCTAAAAGCGGAGGATTCGTTTTTCTGAAAAGACGTAATGCTTTTGTTATTTCCCAGCCACTTATATCTAATAAATCATTAATAGGCTCTTCAATTACGTCTCTCTTACTTCCAACTCCTTGAGGATCAATTGAAAGATACCAGTCTGGTCGTTGGATATATATAAATCGCACATCGTAATCACTATCTTTTGACGGAAAACCCCAAGCCCTACTTCCAGATTCTACAGCATATAGTATTTTCACATCATATCTTTCTTCTATACCAAATAACTTCTTCTGAATAATTTCGTTCATATGTATACTCCCTATGTCTATTTAGTGTGTGTTGAGTTAAGTAGAAGCTGACGAGGCTGCTGCTTGGTCGGCCTTCACACAATCGATTGCAACGACAATCGCTATAATGATGGTTTCCATCTCTTCCTTCAAGACCTCTACCTTGTAGCTATCACCCCAAGTGAACCATTCCTTACTTACACTGCCTACCTCTTCCCCGCGCTGATATACCTGAAAGTTCATATCCCACCAGTTACCTCGCACCTCGATCCCTGCTGAATCAATTGTATATCGTGCTTTAAAAAATGAAAATTCCTTCTGAATAGTTAATACTTCTCGGCCGTTAACCTCCACGAAAAACTTCGGTAAAAAGCTAAATACCTTCTTGGTAATTAATGCAACTTCAGTTCTCGCTGTATTCATAATAGAAAAGGTCTTCGGTACTCTTAAAAAGCTACCCTCCACGTAATAGACATCCCTCTCTCGTTGATCCTTTACGGTGAATTTTCCACTTAAGCTGAATACCTTCTGTTTTATAAATAGCTGTTTCATATTTTATCTCCTTAATATATGACTTAGGTATTATAAATTAAAGGGGCTTTGAGATGTACTTACCAGGTTGGCTTTCTCATAGTCATTGTAGAGTAATTTTATCGTTTCAATAATGACATCATCTGCACACGAAAAGTTATTTCGGTTAGGTAAATTCTTTGCTCCCAATACAAATAAAAACGGATTTTCAGAAAACTCTCCTATCATTCCCATATCCACTACCACACTATCTAGCCCACCAGTCATGTGATTGAAGTGGTGAGCTGGTATGCCTTCGATTTCCCCTCTTTGCCTAACTAAACCATTGATAACAGGACTCCACAGCTCGGGTGACTTTTTATATCCTTCATAAATTAATAATAGAAGGTCGAATACCTGCTTTATTTCTCCTTTATTCTCTTCATCTCTTGGATTCTGTGTAATATCTATTCCCATAAAATGTGATTTTATTTTTCTATTAATCTTATCCAAGCCACCACAAAATTGCACTATACTATTTGCTACTAGGCTATCGTGACAGGCTATCATCACTTCCACTGCCTCTCTCAATAATAAGGTCTCCCTTTTTTGGAGGTGAGGATATATTTCTTTACTGTCTTCTTTGGGATTAAAATGAACATCCGTTATAATATCATCCCATCCACAGTGTCTTTCTTCTACTAGTTTTACTACACAAAAAGCGATCGCTACTTTACCAGCAGAAGCAAGTGGAACAGATAATTCTTCATTTAGGGAAAGCAATTTCTTCTGTTTTGCTGTTGAATAAACAATAATCCCAACTTCCCCTGTTTTAATCTTTTTTAGTACCTTCTCAATATTCTGCATTTTAAACCCTCTTCATATTATGTTTGTCCTACATTCATCTAAATTAGGAATAATGTATGTTGATTACTAATTTTTTTTAGCTCAGCTCTTGTAAATTAAATTAATTGTAGCACTATTAATTTAACATTCAATATATTTCCAAAACTAACCTCCAGGAATAAATTTAAATTATTCATAAGCTTTTTTAAGAATAAGTTAGCTGCTCATTCGTTGTAATTAACGAAAAAGCTTTTTCAAATAATGCGAGGAGCGGAGTCGATGAAAAGTACGCAATTCAATTTTATTTTGCGATTAAAAAAACAAAAGGAAGATGCACTCGAATATATTATCGATGTATATATGCCTTTAGTTAAAACAATAACTACTAAAATATTACACAATAAAAAGCGTTCAGATATTGAGGAGTGCGTAAACGATGTATTTCTTTCCGTATGGGAAAATAGTAAGCAGTTTCAAGGGGAACCAGAGGATTTTAAAAAGTGGATTAGTATGATTGCAAAATATAAAGCAATCGATCGATACCGCCGAGCTGAAAAGCAGCAAACAGTTGAGCAACCAGATATATTACTTAACGAAAAGGCAAGCTCACAACAAACCGAGCTTCAACTAATGCGGATAGAAGATAAAAATGAAATTCTATTTGCGCTTAGTCAGTTTTCGGAGCTGGATCGTCATGTTTTTATAATGAAATATTATCTAGATTTATCAAATATCGAAATTGCAGACTCCCTTGGCATCACAAAAGCTGCTGTTGATAATAGGCTATATCGCGGGAAAAAGGTATTGGCTAAAAATACAAAGCTAAAGGAGCGGTTAGTATGAGTATAAAGGAATGGTTAGAGCTCGATATAGACCAACTAGAATTAGAACAAATATCAGAGGCAGAAAAAGCCCGGGTTAAAAACCATGTATTAAATAAACCCAAAAAACCTAACGCATGGAAGAAGTTTTCGGTTGCAGCAGCAATATTAATCAGTGCAACAGCTGCAACAAGCTTTGCATTTCCTTCTGTTGCTTCTCAAATACCTTTTATGGATAACGTTATTCACTATATTAATGACGAATACAAGCAATACACCAACTTCGAATCGTTTTCTAGCGATATTGGATTGGTTCAAACAGACAATGGCATGACTGTTATGATTGATAACGCAGTATATGATGGGACAAATATTACTGTGTCCTATGCCATAGAAACAGAACATGAATTTGGAGATACTCTACATGTACGTGCTCCTTATTGGTTTGAGGTAGCTGGTTCTAATGGTAGTGGGGGAACTGGTGGCGTTTCAAAGATTAGTGATACCCGTTATGTGGGGCTAGCTAGTATCACCCCTCGGTTTAAAAACAATGAATATCCTGAGAAAGTTGATATCACATGGGAGCCTAAAGCATTTTATAACACCGTTACAAATACGGAGGTAGAAGGTGATTGGTCATTTGCCTTTTCACTAGAACGTTTAGAGGGTGACTTGCAGCTAGTGAATGAAACCACTGCAAATTCTGAAGTTAGCTTCACTCTTTCGTCTATAGAATTTACGGATGTATCGACAATCATTTCATACCATCAATCGGTCCAGGATAGCTTACTAAAGAATTGGGAAAGTGTTTCGCCCGTTTTCTATATTACTGATAATCTAGGGAATAAATATATGGATGGTACCGGTGGAGCCGGCACTACACACGATGATTTTCAAACTTTTAAAGGAACAACATCTTTTGGAGCGATTCATAAAGATGCGACACAACTTATTATCCAACCCGTAGAAGTAGCAAGCCTCCTATATGGTAAAGGACATATAGAAATAGAATTGGAGCCTATTATAATTGATATAAAATAAAAAGACTTTTGTTTGCCAATTAGGGAATGTTAAATATTCTGCTCAAAGAATTAGAAAATCTTACTTTCTCATAGTAAAGAGGACCTTCATAATTGATGGTCCCCTTCTTAAACAAACTTACTAAAAATAATAAGACATAACAATCTGCTGTTGTTCAACTACATTGTTTCCAATAATTGTTTGTACTCCTGCTGCAAAATGTTACAATCTACCCCGGATCAACGCACAAAATCAAACATGCCCAGTTCGATTGAATATTGTGCTCCTGCATTAATATCATATTGAATTATTCGGTACTCGTTTACCAGCTCCTGTGCGCTTTCCGGTAATTCATCTTCGTACACAAAGGGATCTGATTGTATTAGGTACTCTCCCCATCTAATAACCGGCAGTGTTTTTTTGACCTCATCTAGCAGGGAATAATATGGCGTTAACTCTACATTCAACTGTTCCAACACTATGGAGCTTAAGACATTCGGGCTAACTACTGGATAGTCTAATGCGACCGTCTCAAAATTGCTATAAATAAAGTAGTCGGTTTCGTAAAAGGATAAATTTCCGTTCCTTTCTTCCTCAAAAGCATCAAATATTCCCGAAGGTAGGTGATCTCCAAAAAAGAGAACTGTAATAGGTTTATCGATTTGCTGAATTTCCTCTATAAAATTCTTAGTTGCCAAATCTGTATAATTAAGGCCTTGAACATATGTCTCCATTCTCGATTTTTTTTGTTCATCTACCTCATTCAATACTTGAAATTGATTTGTATATTGGTCTTTTTCATAAGGCATATGATTTTGCATCGTTGTTAACAACAAAAACAAATTACCATCGTATTCATAATTAAGTAGATCTAGCACTTCTTGATATGCCGATTCATCACTAATGTATTCTCCATTTTCTATTCTTTCTTTGTACGTTAGATCAGGTTTTCCTCCCTCATAAATAAATTGTTCAAATCCAAACTTTTCAAATACTTCTTTCCTTCTATATAGTCTGGAGTTATACGGATGTACGGCTATTTTATGGTCAAATATGTTCGTGAAGTTTGGAGCTTCGTTTAAGTTAGGTACGAGTAATGTATAAGGAATAGGTAAGGAGGAATGTAAATAACTCGTGCTAAATCCAGTTAATATTTCGTATTCCACATTTGCTGTTCCTCCTCCATAACTAGAACTTAACATTAGGCCTGACGTTGTTTCATTTTGTAGGGACCTAATATAAGGAATCGGATCATCCGATAGACTTAGTGAAGGTATTCTTAAGGGATCCACAAAACTTTCACTTAATATAAAAATGACTGTGTGATTTTCTAAAGTATCCCTCCCTTGAATTTCAGTTATTTGTTTCTTATATTTAGTGACAATTTCGCTCACTGTATCGTAGGAATAGTTTTCCGGTTCCTCCTCCATCACTTGGATATCTAAGTTTTTTATAAACCCGGCTATTGGACCATTTGAACTGTAATCTTCCGTTAAGTCCCAATATATATTTGTAATACCGAAAGATGAGGCAATCAGTCTATAAGGACTATACGGATGATTACTATAAAAAATGCTAAAAATTATTAATAATACAAGTATCGAACCCCCTATCCGCTGTTTAGTTGTAAAAACCATTTCTGATTTGATTTTTGTAATAAATAGAAAAGCTCCTACTAGTAAGCCTAGGACAGCTAGTATGATTATTACATGGAGCTCATTCATCATTTGTATGATGTGAGTAATTTCGAAAAAATGGGTAAAATCACTTGGTAAAAGTGGTTCACTTCTATAGTTAAGCTTCAAATAGTCTGCTATTGCAAACAAAATGATACAAGTATAAAGCCAAAACCACGCATACTTTTGCCGATTTAAAAGAACTAGACAAGACATGTAGAGTACGTATAATACAAGAATATTAAACACGTAATTATGCCAATAATTTAACGTATAGTCCCATACATCTTGAAGATTAAATTGACAATGAAAATAAATTAAAACGAACTGCGCCATTAGTAAAAACAAAATAGTTTGGCAGCTTTTTTTTACTTTATTCATAAAAACAACCTTCTTCTCTCTATAAATTTCCCGAAACTTCTTTGTATTTTATTTAAATCTAGGGGGAGGTAGATGGACAATAACACAAGAACCGAGTAATAACGGACTGCATCCCCTTTAACACACCATGCTCAGTGGTGTAATAAAAATAGTAAAGCTGCTTGAAATCGTCTGTCAGGACGAATTTCAAGCAGCTTTTTTTATTTTAATTCTATGATCATGATTTTTTCATTTAAATGATTCGAATGTACATGTCCATATACAAATCCGACATATAGATAAGATAAAAAGTTGGTGATATTTGCATGATTTTTGAAGATAATACCGGTCAGCGTTGGTTAAAAATAAAGCTTTTACTATCTGTGGTCCTTTTAGTCTTTCTTATTGGACTTTTGCTATACGGACTTAACCTATACAAAATTATTCATTTTCCATTAATTAACGCAATCGCTATAAATTTCGCTAATGGTATTAAAATTTTTTTCATATCCTATCTGCTAATGACAATTGTATTAGGCTTCCTACGAATGATCATTATATTTTATTTTTGTTTTAGACAACATAGAAGAAAGAAGGTTCTAAGGGAGTATATCTCAGCAAATAAGACGTATATGGAATACTACAAGCCCCCAGTATCTATTATTATCCCTGTATATAATGAGGAGGTTATTATCAGGAGAACCATAGATGCTCTATTAAAAAGTAACTATTCATTAACAGAAATCCTTATTATTGATGATGGCTCAACGGATCAAACAGCCTCCATCATAAAAGAATCTTACTCAGATAATCCAACAGTTAAGTTACTACAAACAAAAAATAACGGTAAAGCTTCTGCCCTAAACTTAGGCTTTCAACAGACCATAGGAGAAATTGTTATTACCCTTGATGCAGATACGGTCTTTCACCCAGAAACTATTTCATATTTAGTTCAAAACTTTTCAGATCCTCAAGTAGCTGCTGTTACAGGAAATTGTAAAATCGGTAACAGGAAAAATCAACTAACATTGTGGCAACATATCGAGTATGTTACTTCACAAAATTTAGAAAAAAGAGCCTTCGAAGAACTGGGTAGTATTACCGTAGTATCCGGTTCCAATAGTGCCTGGCGTAGAATGGTAGTTGAAGAACTTGGTTACTATCATACAGATAACCTTGCAGAGGACACGGAACTTACTATAAGAATTTTAAATGCCGGTCACAAAATTATATATGAAGACCGTGCCATTTCTTATGAGGAATGTCCTGAAACAGTAAAGGACTTTGTGAAGCAGCGATTTAGGTGGTCATATGGTGTATTACAAACGGCATGGAAACATAAAAAATCGATTTTATATTCGCCAAACAAATCACTAAAATATTTCGCTGTTCCTAGTTTGTTATTTTCTTATCTGCTTTTTTTAACCTCGCCTATTATAGATATTCTTTTCATCATTGCCTTATTGTCAGGTACAACAAGTATCTATTTGTTTGCTATACTTTTTTATTTAACAGATGCCTTAAACTCGATTGTGGCTTTTAAAATTGGTAAAGAAAAAATGAGGCCACTTGTATGGCTCTTTTTCCAAAGACTAGGCTATCGTTATTTGCTAGGTTATGTCACATGGAAAGCTGTAATATCTGCTCTGCGTGGAAAGCATGTTCACTGGGGTAAATTAGAACGAACAGGTAATAACCTATACAAATGATAGGTTTGTAGTATACCTTCCTTTTTACTAGTCACAAAAACAGCGTGTTAATTAATAACATAGCCCAAGGAAGTGAAGTCTTGAAAGTCGCTATTCATCAACCCAATTATTTACCATGGATTGGGTTCTTCGATAAGTTAGATCAAGTAGATAAATTTGTGCTTTTAGATAAAGCACGCCATTCTAAAAGTGAATTTATTAATCGAAATAAAATCAAAACCCCTCAGGGAATCTTTACATTAACTGTACCTTTAAAAAATAAGGGCATACCCATTAACGAAATACAAATAGTGGGCAATAGTAATTGGCAAGCAAGTCATTGGAAAACCATAGAGGCTTTTTATAAGAAATGTCCCTTTTGGAATGACTATAAGGATGGGTTCGAACAGATTTACCAAAAAAAGTGGACAAAATTGGATACATTAAATATTGCATTAATCAAACATATCAGTACTCTTTTATCTATTAAAACAGAAATATTTTTAGAGTCTGACTTCCAAATTGACTTTGGCAGTGGAAATACAAGAAATGTAAATATCACTTCTCATCTAAACGGTGATGTCTACTTATCTGGTACAGGCGCAAGGGTTTACAATGATGTGAACGAATTCAATGCTCGAAATATCACACTAGTTTATCAAGATTTCCACCATCCCATATATCCACAACGTTGGGGTGAATTCCAACACAATCTATCCATTATCGATATGCTCTTTAATTGCGGACCGGAAACAATCGACATTATACGCAAGCAACGAATTGAAATGTAATAGCTAGTTAAGTTTAACTTGGAGGTGAAATTAGGAGGTGAAAACATGATAACGTCCGGAAAAGAAAGATTATTAATAATTGCCCCTCACTCAGATGATGAAGTCCTTGGCTGTGGAGGACTAATTGAAAAAGCCTGCAGATATAATAATCAGGTCAAAGTAATTGTTATAGCTGTTGGTGATATTGTGCATCCGCATAATGAGAAACTTGTACTAGCTACAACGAGAATAAAAGAACTTGAGGATGCTTTAGAAGTTCTCGGTTGTCATGATTTTGAAGTATTATATAAGGATAAAGATTCCATGCTTGACACTATCCCCAGAAATGAAATTATTTCAAAATTAGACAGTATCTTGGATAACTATAATCCTACTATGGTATTTATACCGCTCCCCAGCTACCATCAAGATCATATCGTTCTATTCGAAACTTGTTTTGCAGCACTTAGACCTAAACCTCATCAATTTATAAAACTTATTGCCATGTATGAATATCCGCTTATTTCATGGCAGTATCAACAATTTTGGAATACGGGAGAATTATATTTAGACCTCTCTCAGACAATTCAAAAAAAAATCGAGGCCTTTTTAAAGCATACCTCACAAGTACGCCCAAATAGCCTGCTATCTCCCGAAAGTGTTAAGAAGTGGGCAGAAATGAGGGGCCATGAAATCGGCATTCCTTTTGCAGAAAAGTATTATATATTACGATCACATATTATCTAACCTTGTAAGGTTTTGAATAAAAGAGGAATTTCTATGACTAACGAGATACCTAAAGATAACCCCATTCCACATAATCGACCAACTTTAGGAATGGAAGAAGAGAAAATGGCCATCAGTGTTATTCGGTCAGGTTGGATAGCACAGGGAACTGCTGTCGAAAATTTTGAAAATGAACTATGTAGTTATTTAGGTTTATCCCCAGGTTCAGCAGTTGCCGTTTCTAGCGGTACTGCTGCACTGTATCTCACACTAGTAGCGCTAGATGCAAAAGAAAAAAATATAGCAATTCCATACTACTGTTGCTCTTCTTTAAGACATGCTACAAATTTAGCAGGGGGAAATCCTTTTTTAGTAGACAGTAGAGAAGATTCTCCTAATATAAACATTAATGCAATTGATCCTTCTATGGATATTGCTATCATTCCACATCTTTTTGGAATACCTCAAAAATTCCCAAAAAACACTTCCATGAAGTATCTAATAGAAGATTGTGCTCAATCATTAGGTGCCCGTGTAGAGGGAGTTCCAGTCGGATTGCAGGGACATGTTAGTATTTTTTCATTCTATGCGACAAAATTAATTACCTCTGGTGGTCAAGGAGGGATGATTGTGTCAAAAGATCCATCTTTTATCAAAGAAATAAAAGACTATCGAATGTTTAACCAAAAATCCGATGAGAAGGACCGGTTTAACTTTCAAATGACAGACTTACAGGCAGCCATTGGAAGTGCACAATTACGAAAATTACCAGAATTTATAAAAAGAAGAGAAGCTATTTATCATGAATATCAAGATGCAAATTTCCCATTGTTAGACATAAGTACTGGCATACAGCCCGTTCCATTCCGAGCTATTTTACAAACATCGAAACAAATGGAGATAATCACGGAACTTGCAAAACACAATATTTCAGCAACTATCCCATTACAGGAGTCAGAACTATTCGGATCGAATGAACCTTTTCCAAATGCTTCTTATTGGACTCACCATACTGTTTCATTACCAATCTACCCTTCACTTAGCAATGAAGAGGTTAAAAGAATTATTCAAATTGTTAAAGAGATCTTATAAAATAGTAGTAATTCCACTCTCCTGCCAAACTAGTTAGCTTGTGCTATTTGGGGCAATCTCCTGTATAAGAGATTGTCTTCATTTTTTGATGGACTTTTTTGATGGCTGAATGAACCCAAAACCTACTTACTTAAGATATAAATGGTCTAAGTATGATTTTATTTATCCTTTATTCCTCCCATCCCACCATAAATATCTATAATATTTTTCAACTGTTTTAATGTGGATGGAAGGTAGGTTTGATCCAATGGAAAATTAAATTCTAAGCTACCGTACCCAGCAGAGTCTCTAAAATATCCTTCTAAATTTATTTGACCAGTGACTTGAAATGTCATTTCAATATCAACGGAACATTCATAATTGTGGAATCTAACCTTTCCATTTAGCTTTTCATATGCTGCTTTCAACTGTTCATATAATTGATAAACATGCCCCGTTGTAAACCATAGTCCACCATTTGTTACACGATAGTTTCCACTTTGAATATTCACAGTTCCTTCAACTGTATACCCACCTTCAAAGCTTGTCTCATCTGGAAACCCATGTAATGTATTTAATCCAAACTCAATAAAGTTTAATTCAGTACCTATCTTAAATTTTTCCAATTTCAAACCTCTATTCAGTTATATGTATTTTCATCAACAAATTGAAATTGCTTTATTACCACTTCGCATATGATACAGTTCTTCGTAACTAGTGTAAGTGAGGTTTTTATACAACTCTTAAATAGAAATCGAATGTATTCTCAGTTTTATGTATTCTATACACAGAATACATAATTATTTAATTATTATGGGTTGCTGTGTTATATTAAGTAAACAGAAAACAACAGTCCTTGACACTGAATAATGGTAATTTTAGATTGAACAAATTAGCATCATTGGGTGCCAAACCCATTAGAGTTCTTCAGGAACAAAGAATTCTACCGCAGCATCTCCTTGTGAGATGTTGCTTTTTTTTATTTCTATGAAATGCTATCATTAAAATCATTAACAAAAGCACTTTGCCATAAACGTAAATAATAGTATTTTCAACTTTATCTTCTGCGAAAATTTCCATTTTATTACTCAGCAAATTTTTAGGACGTTATTAAATCAACGTTCTAAATGATATTTTTTATAACCTCTTGGGCACTTAACGTATAGATTGGACCAATATGCCTAAGTCTTAATTATAAATTTAGATACTATTTACGAATTAAAATCTAACCGCACTTACTTATGATACAGCTCACCCTACTTAAACCCGAATAATATATGCCATTTCCATTCGAACTTCCTTATTCTGTACATCTTCATTGGAATAGGAAATAGTATGTAAACCAACTACTTCAAACCCGTTACTCAAATAAAACTGGATAGCCGAAAAATTAGAGGTTTGTGTTTCTAATACAATAGATCTGACTCCTAACTCTCTAGCTCTTTTCTTAGCTAATACTATGAAACGTTTTCCAATTCCTTCTCCTTTGAATCGCTCCTCTACATATAAGTCGTGAATTAGTAATGTATTATTCCACTCTAATTTTTGTATAACCATAACGGCAACTTCCTCTCCGCTAAGCTCTGCCACATAAAATTCTGAGCCCTCTTTATATGGTTCGAAAATCTCTTCTATAGTTTTTTTCACAAAAGGAACTTCAAACTTCTTTTCTGTCATACAAATATTCCAGCCATCATCTTTTCTTTCCACGCCTACTTCATAATATTTTTCCGAACTATATTGGTAAGATACTTTTTTACCGCCAGGATAATCCTCTTGATAGATTTGCCGAATTGTTAACATAATTAATCCCCCTTAATCCATAATAAAAAAATCATTCACCGTTGTTACTTTTAATAAAGGAAATAATATCAATATATAATTTGGTTATTTCTTCAGGGGTTTTATCTAGGTCATTTTGTATCCACTGTTCGATTAACCCTAAAAAAGCTGACGTGATAAAAGATAAAAAATATTCCATAGGTACATTTAGATTGGCAATGAAGCTTTCATTTTTTTCTAAATTGATACGTACCTGTTCGGAGAAAGCAGCACGAAATCGTAGGTGAAAGCCTGCTCTTCCATGGTCACCCAGAAATACTTTTAATAAGGGTGCATGCTTCTTTATAGAGCCGAATAATGTCGCAGCAAGCTGCTCCTGCCCTGCTTCAAACGTATAGGTAGATGAATAATTTGATTGCAATTTATCAATATGATTTCCTATATCGTTAAACAGCTGCTGCTCGATTTGATCCAGCAAGTCAAATTTATCCGTGTAATGTAAATAGAAGGTCCCACGATTGATTGCAGCCTGCTTTGAAATATCACCGACCGTAATTGATTCAAAAGACTTCTTCTCTAATATTTGTATAAATGACCTTTGAATAAGTTCCTTTGTCTTTCGGTTTTTTTCTATATAAATACTCAAAAAAACTCCCTCTCTTTCAAAATTGAACAACTTGTTCATTTTGTTGATTGCTTTGCACTTCCTTCGATTATAAAATAAACACGTACCACTGAACAACATGTTGAAAATTGAGAAAGGATGAATTCCATATGAAATTATTCAAAGAAAAACTAGCTTGGGCTGCTCCCATTGCTGTTATATTAATCATTGCTCTATTTTCGGTAAACTTATTCGCACAAGGAGACCCGCAAGTAAAAAATCTACCAGTTGCACTTATTGTGAATGATGAGGGTGATCATGTAGATGCGGTAAAAGCTGCAGTAGAGCAAGCGAGTAAAGGGATAGATGGTGCAGAGCCCATGCTAGCCTTTACAAATGAAAAACAAGAGGATATCGAAAAGTTATTTGCTGATAAAGAGTATTACGCAGCATTAGTTATTCCGGAAGGCTATAATGACGCGGTGCAAAATGCGATGACAAACAATAGTCCCGCAACATTGGAAGTATACCTAAACCAAGGCTTTAACGTGACAGGCTCTAACTTCGCTAAAACAGCATTAAATGGTTTAATTACACAGTTAAGCGGACAATATTCTACAAACTTTCTAGCTCAGATGGGCGACCAACAAATCGATGCTGACAAAGCCGCAGTGCTAGTAAATCCAATTGTCTCGAAAGAACAGGTATTCAATCCCATTACTGCTGCCACGGCAAATGGTAGTGCTCCTACCTTGTTGGCTGTACCTGCTTGGGTAGGTGCGTTAATCGGAGGGTTTGTTTTGTTCCTATCCACCTCCAGTATACTAAAAAGAGAACGGTTAACTCGTAAACAAACGTTACGTTTAATGGGTGAGCAAGTATTGCTAGGTGTTCTTATCGCCCTGTTCTCAGGCTTCACTGTTGCAACACTAGCATCTCTTGCTGGTATTAACATGCCAAGCTACTTCTTAGTTGCTTTCTTTGTATCCTTTGCAGCATTCTGTTTCTTCTTATTAGTATCAGCGATTACTGCATGGATCGGTAAACCCGCAATCACATTGTTCATGGTTGTAATGCTTCTAGGTATGGGTGTATTAATGACACCACAAGAAATGCTACCAAGCTTCTTTGTTAACTTCATTCGTCCTTGGGTTCCTATCCGTTTCGCATCCGAAGGTTTACGAGAAATCTTCTACTTCGGCAGCGGCTTTTACACTGGCAGCTCATTTAACACGATTTTAGGTATCGGCATTGTAGGTATCGTGATTTTCCTACTATCTATTTTCAAGCCAGTGAAAGCTCCAAAAAACCAATAATCAAAAAAACGTTATTTTGCACTTAACGCAAAATAACGTTTTTTTTATGGAGGTTTAGAAGACTACGGCAAGTACTTACCTTGAATTATTACCTACGTCCTTTGTTATCCTCTTGTCCATAATCTCTTTACATCTTTTAATTCTGTCCCATCAAACTTTAATCGGTAGATATCTGGCATGTCGAGATTACTCCAAAAAGTGAAATCATATTGCTTATCGAAGAAATTCATCATCAAAACCATTATATTACCATGTGTACCTATAACTACGTTTTGTTTTTTATAAGTTTTTAGTACCTCATAAATAGCGTTTACCCCTCGTTCTTGGGCAATTAGATTGGACTCTCCACCTTCCCAAGCAAAATGTTCATCCTCCCACACTTTTCGGATAGCAAAATTAAAATCGTCAGCCGGCTCGGTCGTGAGCGTTCTTTCTTTGAAACCCTCCACTATCTCGATGTTTTTGTCTATGTATTCCGATATGCCTTGAACGGTTTGTATCGCTCTCTTATAGGGGCTCGAAATCACCACGTCTATATTTTCATCTTTTAACAGCTCGGTCACTCTTTGTGCATCCTCAAATCCTCTTTCTGATAACGGCCTTTCCCGTTCATCAGGGGTATAAACGGAATGAGCATGTCTCACAAAATATAAATTAGTCAAAGTAACAACTCCTCTATGAACGCTCTTTTCTTTCGCTTTCTTTAAAAGTTTACTAGATTATTATGGTAAGATTAAGAAATAGTTTGAAATTATTTTCTTTAAATGAAAGGATACTCCATAATGAAAAAGCTAATGGCAATATGTATCATACTCACATTATTCCTAACAGGCTGCATAAATAAGGAATCCACTGTTGAGAATCCCGAAAACAATACAAACGTACAAGTAGATATTAAAAGCAATGAAAATAATTTAGAGGAAACAAATACAGACGCTGAGAAAGCTATCAGTGAAGAGAATCAGAAAGGGGATCAGGGCAAAGAAACACTTAATCAGTTTACTAATGAAGAAATTGAATATGCAAGGATTTGGTTACAGCTCGGTCCCAATCAACAGCTTGATGAATTGTATATAAAGCATATTCCGGCAGGTACACCTCTCAATCCTGACGACACCACGAGTGCAAGCTATCCAGAGGATGTAATTCAGTTAGCCGGTTCTCGCTTAGTGGATGGCTCCGTCACATATAGCGGGAATGGGAATGGCACAATTAACGTTTATAACGTTCCATTACGCTGGGATGGAATTAACCCTGCTGGAGAGCAAATGTACATAGATATTATCCAAAATACGAAGCTGGAGTATGTGGATCCAGGTGATGTAAATGAAGTGATAGAATTGATTAAGTTGCAGAGGCATGAGGAGAGTTAGTAATTTTTTACGAAATGTGTAAGCGCCTACGTCTGACATACAAATAGAGAATGAAAGAAGAGGCTGGATCAGGCGTTAGTTATACTTCTAAACATACTCCTAACCGGCATTTCTTTTGAAGGGGCATTATAATAAGCTCGTCCAGCTTTTATCTGTTTATTTAAGAAATTCTTAAAAACCTTATACAAAAATATAAAAATAGCTACAAACTCTATGTTTGTGGCTTTTCTAATGAATTTTATTTTATATATAGACACTACAATTTAAGTTAACCTAGTACAGGTGCTATCTGACAGCGTCAGCCTTTTAATTTAGTGCCATAGCTACAAGATCTCTTCATTTCTTACTCTTTTTCCGATGACGAACAAAAGAAAAAATACCGTACATAATAGCTGGTACTAAAGCTGCTCCAGCATTATAAGGCCTATCTAGAAATAACAAAATAGCGATTCCAACCAGCATGGAAAATAACCATAAAGTTGTCGCCAACATAATATCCTTCTTTTTAATAGTAAGCTCCATACGATTATTCATTACTTCTCACCTCTTATTAATTTTATATTTTTCCTTTTTATTTATAAGTGATAAATTAACTGTAACATATTTTCCATTTAAGCCCAAATAAAAATAGCAAACCTCAATGGCTTGCTATCTAAATCATTTTCACTTTGCAAAATCTACTAACACCTTATTAAACAAGTCTCGTTCCTCCCAAAATGGTCCATGTCCACTATAGTGAAAAGGAATTAGCTGAGCATTGGGAATTTGCTGCTGGACTAATTGGGCTTGAGAAAATGGAATAACCTTGTCATGAACTCCGTGCATAATAAGTGTTGGAACGCTTATCTTCACCAAATCATATTGAACGTTTTCATCTCGCAACAGGGCGATTACAGCTGCAGTAGACCAGCCAGCTGCCTGCAAGCCCATTTGGACAAACCAGTCGTTGAATTCCTTTGTAATGTATTGAAAGAAAAACCCATCTGTCACCTCTTGCATCATCTTCGGACGATCATTTAACCCGATTCTTAGAAAATGAGTAGCAGTTTCCGCTGTAAAACCAGTTGGAGCCGCCGCATCGACTAACACGAGCTTGGATACGCCCTTCCCGCTATGCTTGGTCATATACCGTAAAGCGATTGCCCCACCTGTTGAATGTCCTACTAACGTAACATCCTCCAATTCAAGCGTGTCAATAATCGCATGGATGTCATCAGCCAGCCTATCGTAAGTATATCCTCTAAACGGCTTGTCGGATTGCCCAAACCCTCGCCAGTCGATTGCGATACAACGGAAGCCCATGGTTGGTAGTACATCTAGCTGATACTCAAACTGTTTATGATTAAGTGGCCAGCCATGAATAAAAAGAATCGTATCCAAACCCATCGGATTCAAATCTTCTATATATACATTTACCTCTTCTTCCACCTTTACAAAGTAACCGATTGCTTTTCCCCCTGTTTTTATTTCTAGCCTATTCAATCTATTGTGAATAGGTGTATCTTGGAACCCTTATTAGTCATAAAGAAGAAACTTACAATAGTTCACCAGTTAAGGTTTGCATTTGCTTCAGCTCTTCTGGAGTTCCTTTTCCGACTACATAACCACCAGCTTCTCCACCCTCAGGTCCCATTTCAATAATATAGTCGCTCATTCTGATAAAGTCCAAATGATGCTCTACTGCAATTACGGTATGCCCCTCGGCTATCAATGCTTGAACGCATGTCACTAATACATCAATATCCTGTGGATGTAGTCCATTGGTTGGCTCATCAAGTAAATAAAGAGAAGGCTTGTCCTGCTTGGTCATTAATTCCTTCGCTATCTTAATACGCTGTGCTTCTCCTCCTGACAAAGATGGGGCTGGCTGACCTAATGGTAAATATCCTAGACCTACCTCCTGAAGACGAGCTAGCTTTGCTGTAATATTCTTTTGTCCCTTAAATAAAGAAACCGCTTCATCTACTGTCATTTCTAAAATATCATAAATAGATTTGCCCTGAATCATTACTTCAAGTATATGCGGCAGATAACGTTTACCCTGACATTCTGGACAAACAATAGTGAAATTGGACATAAAAGCCAAATTCACTTGAACCTCTCCTGCTCCTTGGCATGCTTCACAGCGTCCTCCTACTGTATTGAAGGAAAAATCCTTTGCAGCAACACCTATATTTTGTTCCTTTGCTTTCTTGGCAAAGAGATTTCGTATTGGGGTAAACAGGTCTGTATACGTTGCTGCATTTGACCTAGAGCTTCTCCCTATCTGTTTTTGCTCAACCGTTACGATTTCCATGTCTTCAATACCCGATACTTTTCTTTTATTAGCTAATACATCAAAAATGAGCGTGGACTTTCCAGAGCCAGATACACCAACAACTGTTGTTAATACTCTCTTTGGAATTTCCAGACTAACATTTTTTAGATTATGAGCACTTGCTTTCTCTATCGTAATCTTCTCTTTGAAGGAAGGAGAGCTCTTTTTTAAAGGCTTACTTGCTAATAAATATTTCTTAATGACTGAAGCATCTGAAGCTAGAATATCTTCTAATGTCCCCTTAGCGATCACCTCTCCACCAGCAGCACCGGCAGATGGACCAATTTCCAAGATATAATCAGCCTCTCGCATAACGTCCACATCATGCTCAATGACAATGACTGTATTCCCCAAATCACGAATTCTCTTTAACCCATCCATTAGGGATGCCGTATCTTTAGAATGAAGACCTGTAGTCGGCTCATCTAGCAGATAGATTAGACCAGATAAATTTGATTGTAGGACAGAGGCTAAACGAAAGCTTTGATACTCCCCTCCAGAAAGGGTAGAAACTCTTCGATTGAGGGTTAAATAGCTAAGCTGCATTTGTACATATTTTTGAATGATTTCCTTTAATGCAGTCGTTACCTGTTCAAACTGTTCCAGCTTTAATGCAGAGACCCAAGCTAGAAGGTGTTGGAGGGAAGAATCTGCTAGTTCCTCTAATCGAACCCCTTCCACCTCTACCTGTCGACTAGTTGGATTTAGTTTAGATCCATTACACTGCTCGCAGCGGGACATCTCAAAATGTTTAGCAAGCCTAGCCTGCTTCCCCTCACTGTCACCACTTTCAACATAGCGTCGATGAATATTTGGTATAAGCCCCTCGAACTTCCCCTTTGACACGGTCTTCGGAGGTTCTATGTCAGGAAAATGTTTTGTAAACTCCTCTCCCAATGCACCATACAGTAAGAGGTCTTTTGCTTCTGCACTCCATTTGTTTATTGGGATTGAAAAGGACACTTCAAATCCATAATGAGTGGAAGCCTGCTTAAAGACCTCCTCATTTCTTTTTATATAGTGAATATCCCATTCAAAAATAGCGTTTTCTTCAATGGACTTTGTTTCATCCAATAGAGTTTCAGGCAAAGCCTTTAATGTCTCTCCAAGGCCATTGCACATACTACAGGCACCTTGGACTGTATTAAAGGAAAAGTGGGCAGGGGTTAAATTTTCTACTTCCTCTTTGCAGGCAGGACAAATCATTTTCTCTTCGTTTCCCTCTTTTGCTGGTAATTCCATGTGACAGCTTGGACATTTTCTTCTTCCAGCAAGAGAATACAATAGACGAAGCTGTGTATAAATATCGGTCATCGTTCCAATGGTAGACCGAGGATTTGTATTGTTTGCCTCTTGCTTAATACTTATACAAGGAGCTAACCCCACAATGGAATCCACCTTAGCCTTTTCCATAACTTCTGTTTTTTGCCCTATTGCCTCCATATATTGTCGCTCTGCTTCTCTTTGAAGTATATCAAACAGTAGAGTAGATTTTCCGGAGCCCGATACTCCAGTTACAACGGTAAGTTTGTTTTTAGGAATAGTTACATAAATATTTTTTAAATGATGCTCGTGAGCACGGTTTATTGTAATCATCGTTAGACCTCCTTAAATTGATTGTACCCTGATTGCTCTAGTTGGTGATTAAGTGGAGGGTTTTATACTAGAACTTAATTTCCATCATACTTTTTACAGGGGAACTGAACCACTATATGAAGATTCTAAAGACATCTATTTCACTGTTTTAAGTAACTACACATGACCAGAAGAAAAGTTTTGGTTGGCTTCGTTTAAAAATCGTAGAGGACTTTCTAAACGTGGTGATCAAATATTATTTGGGTTTTATATTCGATAGAGTCCTCAAGTTCTTGAAAGAGATTTGTGACGATACGAAGTATTTCTAAATGAGAATTCTACGCGGATGTTGTATTCTTTGTTAAAAATAAATAGTAAGACAGCAACTGAATAAATTCAGTTGCTGTCCTTTTTTAATATATAAGATTCAGCTTGCACTTTTCTTATTCTATCCCTTTAATAGTAACTTCCTTAACTGGCAAGAATAATTCTCCTGTATTTAAGTATGTTACCTGAACCTGGTCTCCCTCTTCCATGTATACCGCAAAAGGTGCTGATTCGGAGGATACAATATAGTTTGTTTTATTGTCCAACAGGAAGGAAACCTGTGTGAAATCGCCAACACGTTCCTTAAATACTCTTATGACAGTACCTGTTATGGATTTCTCCTCTGCATTAGAGCTGCCATTTACCGAGCTGCTTCCACGTTGAAGCGCTGTTTTATACAGTTTTAACGCTTCATTTGGTGTATTGCCGTATACAAATATCTCTGGATTGGCCGCAGAAACGATAAAATAATTTTGCAGGAATCCATTAGAATCCAGTACAGGGGTTAACCAGCTTGCTTCTCCATAAAAGTTATAAAGAACCGGCATTTCGCCTTCCCATTTCTTCTCGATAAATTTCTTCTCTATAATTTGAAGAGCACCTTGAGAATCCATATAAGATTCTTCCATATTTCCTGTGTAATACACGGCTTTACCCGTTCTACCGTCTGTTAAAGAGTAGCCAAGCATCGAATCGACTCCCTCTTTCGGACTTGTGAAGTCAGTAAAGTAATACATCTCTCCATCCTCACTGAAAATAGGGCTAACGTTTGCCTCTGTTCCTTCATCAGAAGGTAGTCGTACATCTTTTTTACCAATGACACTATTCCAAAATCCATGAATATACTTTCCATAGTAGCTATTTTGAAGACTCACTGTTTCTGGTGAAACTGCTCCGTCAATAAATGCAGGGACGTCAGAAAGCTTAAAGGATTCCGTTTGTCCAGTAGCAGGGTCTACTACTACAATCCCTTCTACATCAAAGCCATTTCGTGCCGTAATAAATTTACCATAAGAACGGATATAATAAGGCTTCCCTTCCTCATCCACCTCTAGTTGAGGGTCTCCGTAAAAAATCTTTGTAGGATGCTTCATACGCATATGTCGCTCTAAGTTTTTGTGAAGATAAGAGGATGGTGTATACATCATTTCGGATTTAATAAACTTTGGATTGTCCGAAGAATCCGTAGCACTCATCGTAAAGTAACCAGGTGTCACATCTCCATTCCACCATTTAAAGAATCCTGAGAATTCTACTGGTGCAATATAGACAAACTCCCCTTTTACCTTTTGAATTTGCAGATTACCAAGCTCATAGTAGCTAGTATCTGGCACTTGACCAAATGCTTTTTTCATTTTATTACGAGCAAACTTTGGTGGAACACTCGCCGGAGTTTTGGTTTCATCGAATGCCTCGATTTCTACCTGCTCATCCATTTTCGCCACCTCATATTTGTTATCTGCATTCCAAAGAGGTGCCGAAAGCATATAAATGGCTAATCCAAGACTTGCTAAGAATAATAGACCTTTTACCTTTTGCTCTATGCCTCTGGCTAAGAACATTCCTGCAAAGGTAATAATGACAAGCCACAGCCAGAGTGCTGTCCAATTTCTATCTAAGTTCGTTATATAATATACAAGTGCTGCTGCGATGAATGTTAAGATAGCTAACCCAATAATTGAGCTAACCTTATCCTTTCGATCTGCTAACAAGGGAACTACTACTAAGGCAGTGACCAGGGCAATAACAGCTGAAATAATAAACACAGTTATCATATCTATCCTTCTTTCCTTTTTCTACTTACTACTATACGTATGAGGAAAGCTATGGTTTCAGATATAAGAGAAAAAGCCAGTGAATGAAGTTCACTAGCTACTTTTTATTGATCGCATTAACGGGATTGAATGCTCCTCCCTCCATCCCTTCTTCCAGCTTAGACTTACAATAATAGCTGAGAGAATTAGTATCCCACTCAAAATATAAAAGCAGTGTACAATAAATCCTGAGGATACCATTCCGGTAAAAAGTGCTAAAAGAATTATTCTTTGAAGCAAGCCAATTGTCCTGAATAAACTATCCACTCGACCAATTATGTCATTAGGTACCTGATCCATTAAAAATGAGTTTCTCGCAACACGAGACCCGCTATTCCCTAATGCTAAAAAGAGCATAAGTGTGAGATATATTGGTAGGTTTACAAATACAATCATTGATATAGCTATCGTATATACAAGCACACCAAAAATAATAGTTTTTTCATTGCCAAGCTTTCTAGCAAGCATTGGTGTAGCAATACCCGCTATTACAGCTCCTCCTGCGTAAATCATTCCCTCCAACCCATACACACTAGCATCTGCCTTTAAAACATCTGACAAATAAACTGGAAACAGATAATTTGTCAGCATCACACCGATAAATGGCATAAAAGAAAAAACTAAGAAGGCAAACATTGCTGGACGAGCAAGCATATACGTTAGCCCTTCACTTGCTTTTACTTTTCTTGCTCCGTTCTTTATAGACTGCTTACTTCTTGCATAAGGTAGCTTTACATAAAAATAAATGGCTGCTACATATGTTAGTAGGTTTAATAATAAGATAAACTCCATGTCCCACTTCATCATTAGTATACTGGCAGCCCCGCCAGCAATCATACTAGATAGCTGCCCCTGAACCTCCATTGTTCCGTTTAAAGCTTTATACTGTTCCTTTTGGAAGAGCTCCTGATTCATTGCAAACATAGTTGGATAGAACAAAGTATAAGATAAGCTACCAATCATAAAGATAGTCGCATAGTGCCAAATCTCATAGGTAAACCCTAGGAACCCCATGGATGTAAAGAATAATAAAATAATAAAGCAAACAACTTCGCTAATTAATAGCAATTTCTTTCGAGACACTCTATCCACAAGTGCCCCTACGTATGGAGTAATCAGGAAATTGATTACTGTCATTCCTATCGTAATATATCCAAACACAGCATTTCCATTTTCACTTGTTACTAGCATCCAAGGAATGGCTATCATCGTAATGCCAGTTCCGATAGATGAAGCTATATTTGCGAATATAATGAGCCAAAATCGTGAATCTGAGTATAAATTTTTCATACAAACCACATCCCTTTCTCTATCTAATTTCACTTTAATAGAAGAGATCTAGTTTGCATTCGGTCATTGGTCTTGATTGGGACTCATACATTTGACTGAAGTGCCGAATCTTCCGATAATTATTAAAGTATCTATCATTCATAAGTCACCATTAAATAATAGGATAACTAGTATAGTTGGAGATTAATCAGTGAGGAATCAAGTGTAGTTTTTTTATATTAGGTTTCATCATTTTTTTAAGTTTTCTTCTTGGGTACCAAACATTTAATCTAGTGGATGCAAACCAGGCAATACAAGACACATATTTCACTTTTTGACGGCTATATACTCATTCATGCTAATAAGAGCTTTAATATATTTGGAGTAGGACTAATAAATGTTTTAAAAGAGAAGTAGATTATTTTTCTAGGCACAGTCGATTCAACCTAAAGAATCCCACAGGAAATCCGATATGTTCGGTAACCTGTGGGATTCTTCCTAAAATGGTAATGAATCTAGTTCAATCTTTATAGATTGGCGCTAAAAAACCTCTTATATAAGGAGCTTACGATTATTCAACTGCAAATTTATAGAGACTTTATATCACAACTCTTGTTCACTACACTATTTTCTATCCGTAGAGATTACATCGATGCGTGAGGGCCTGTTCTAATATACCCTGAGAAAAACGAGTAATGTCCAGTTCCGTCCGAAAAACCTCTATTATAAATATATCCAGAATAAGTTTTACCGTTTCTAGTTTCAGTAACCCACATAGCTTGATCTCTAGTGTAAGGCACTGTTCTTGAAACCCAAATAGACTCTGAAGCTATCTCAATTTTTGTTTCTGCACTTTCAGCCGCTTGTACGTTTGGTAGCTGATATGCTAATCCTGCACTTAAAGCAACAACTAAACTTAGCAATAACATGTTAAATTTCTTCATAAAGTAAGTTCCTCCATCCTAATATTTTTTGATTTTTATTAGAAAAACTAGATACTTATAAAGAAAATCGGCCGATTATTCTTACAATTCAATCTTTTCATACTACATTTTAATTGTCTACTCATTTTTGTTACACAATCTCCATAGAAATATATTGGTTTTTTAGGGTTCCCTTACAATAACTTGTGAAATTTTTACATATCAAAAACTAGTTAGCGTAGGAAATTTTCATTAAAAACTGCATAATAACAAGGGATTCTCTAACTCTTTTCTAACTTTCTGGAGACAGGAACCACAAAAATATCCCTTTAAAATGATTATAGGCTATAAGACTCACAAAAAAATAAAAGCACCTAGTGAGTTTCATTAGGTGCACTAAATTATTTCATATATACAACATACCACTCATTTTCTTTTAGAAGTATCTCTAAGCCTACCCAACCGTTTTTTAGTATTTCCTGTTGCTGTTCTGCATCGGCCATTCTTACTTCTATTTTATTTGTATATACTGATGTCTCTTCGTTTAGGTTTTTGTAGAATACATATCGTAGCATATTCTGATATTTTGGCTTAAGTGCTCCTATTTTCATTCCCTGGCTAAGCTTATCCTTTAAACTCGGAATATTAAAGGGAGCTACTGTTGCACAAACAATAGAATACGGTAATTCAACCAACAGCTCCATCACAATGTGACCAAGCTTTTTTTGCAATCCATATCCTCTAAAATTAGGATGTACAATTGTAATTTCCTGATAGACCACTTTGTGTAGCTCTTCCTTAACGAGCCCTATATCTAATCCAAGGTGGTTTTCATCCATTACTGGTATTTGTAGCGTGCGAAAGGCAACAAGCTGCTCCTCTACAAAAAGTCCTACCATCAAACGATTATGTAATGTCCCCTCTACCTCTTCTCGGGACAAAGGTTGAAGAAAATTATGATTTTCGAGCATTTCAATAACTATATTTTGTAAATCGAGAATTTTATCTATATCTCTAGTTGATAATTCTCGAACGGGGTACTCCTTTTCATTCAGATATACCGTCCATTCTTTCATAAGTGCACTTCCTCTTACTTAAATTACTTTGCTTGAAAATACCGTCAACTCTTGGAGAGTTCTCTCATTTACTTCTATTCCCAATCCCGGAAGCTCGTTCAGTTGAATAAAAGGAATCTCATACTGAAGATTGCCTACGTCCTTCGAGAATTTTAACGGGCCAGTCAATTCTACACTAGTAAATGCTTTTTTGCTGAAAGCCACATAGAATCCTGCTGCAGATCCTATAGATGACTCTACCATAGAGCCGATTTGACATTCTATCCCTGCCATTTCTGCCATATGTGCAAGCTTCATAGCAGGATAAATTCCTCCACACTTCATCAGTTTAATATTAACCTTATGAGCTGCTTGCTTTTCGATTAATTCTCGCATATCTCTCATGCCTCTTAATCCTTCATCCATCATAAGAGGAGTACTTGTCTTCGCTTTTACCTCGACCATACCGTTAAAATCATCTGCCTTTACCGGCTGCTCAAGCCAGTCAATTCCTAAATGCTCGAGCTGGCGCATCGCCATAATGGTATTAGCACTGTTCTTCCATCCTTGATTTACATCCACACGAATAGCTATTTGGTTACCGACTCTATTTCTTACAGCCTGAATACGCTCCACATCAGACTTTACATCTGTGCCTACTTTCATTTTGAAGGAATTATAGCCGGCTGCCATTTTCTTTACCGCTTCTTCAGCCATTGCTTCTGGAGTACCGATACTTAATACATGCGTAATAGGGAAGCGCTCGTGATATCTGCCTCCAAGCAGCTGATAGATCGGCACTTTTAGCTTCTTACCGACTACATCATAGCATGCAATATCCAGCGCTGCCTTTGCAGCTGGTGCCTGATAAACAGCCTTGTCCATCTTTTCATGAAGTTTTTCGAACTCCATTGGGTTCTCTCCTATCAGAAGAGGTGACAATGTCTTTTCTAATATTGCATATGTACTTTCCCACGTTTCTCCAGTTACATGCTCATCAGGGACTGCTTCCCCGTATCCAACGATGCCATCCTCTGTTGTTAGCTTAACAATAATAGATGGCATGTCTGGATATATACCATAGCTAATAATGAATGGCTCTATAAGTGGTAACCGAATAGCAAATATCTCTATATCTTTGATTTTCATTTCAATCACCTTTCTTAACTCAGTTGGCTGCTTTCCGAAGTGTCTGTGCGATTACTTTGGAGCCAATAAGAAGAGCTTCCTTGTGGAATGTCATTTTGGGATGATGTAAACCAGGTGCTAGATCGGCACCAACCCCGATCATCGATGCCTTTAAGGATGGTTGCTTGATCGTATAGAAATGAAAATCGTCACTTCCAGAAGTAATAATTTCTTCAGCAAGACCTTCCATTCCTATTGCTTCTATAATAGCTTCCTTTGCGATAGTAGCTGCCTCAGCAGAAACCTCAGCTCCTGGGGTTATATCCTGCCATTCCCACTCTATCTCTATATCAAATAATTTAGCAATGGATTGTAATTGTAGATCAATTTGCTTCTTCATCTCTCTTAATACATCGTTCTTCTGTGCACGTGCGTCTATTGAAAAGGAGGCGTTACCAGGAATAATATTCATACTATCGCCTCCTGCTTGAAGCTTGGTAAGCTTTGCTGAATATGCTTCGAAGGGAGAAAAATAAAGATTCTTTAATGCCTGGTGAATCGCAAAGGTTACATCAATGGCATTCCTCCCTTGATGTGGACGAGCCCCGTGGGCATCAATTCCTTTGATCTTTCCTTCTAAAAACATCGCTGCCCCATGGTGGATTGCTGGTGCAACTTTCCCAAAAGGTATCTCTTCAATCGGACGTAAATGCACGCCAAATAGATGGGTTACATCCTCCAAGGCGCCTCGCTCAATCATAGAAAGCGCACCATTACCCTTTTCTTCAGCCGGTTGAAATATGAAGCGGATTCGCTTGTTTAGCTTTTCATTTTTAATTAATAGCAGGGCGCCTAGCACCATCGACATATTTGCATCATGTCCACAGGAATGGTTGGCGCGGTATATGCCATTTACCTCTTGCCAAAGAGCATCTATGTCAGCCCGGATAGCTATTACTTCCTTCCCTTCTCCTATTTCTGCAAGAAGTCCAGTCACATCATCGAATCTACGATAAGGTACTTCCAGCTCCTCTAGAATTGCAGCCAGTTTGTTAGTTGTTTCAACTTCCTTCCAGCTCACCTCTGGATTTTCATGAAAATACTCAAACCAATTTTTAATGCGGGTTTCCGTCTGCATACTCCAAGACCCCTTTATATGTTTTTCGATCACTCTACTATTGCACACACTCTGCCTATTTGCCCGTCCGTTAATCGAACCTTAATACCATGTGGATGAAAAGAAGAGTTCGTTAAGATATCCTTCACTACGCCCCTTGTCTTCTCACCTGATCGCTGGTCCTTTTTCAAAATAATATCCACCTCTATACCCGGCTGAATATCCTTTCTATTTTGTCCGTTCAATCTGATCACCTCATTTTGTATCGTACCACTTTAAGCCTGTAGTTACACTACAAGAATGGAAGTTTTTCGACTAAAAGAGCCCTACATATACTCAGCGAAAATTAGTGTCAGCTTGAAAATGGTTTCTCCCCTCTCTCTATTCTTTCGAACGTTATTCCAAGAGATCACCAGGTTAACATTCCAAAACCTTGCCATTCTTTAATATAGAGAGATTAGCTATAGTAATTCCAACTCTTTTCATGTTCTACCTCAGACAGTTAGATCGTTTTTAGACATTACTTCCATAGCACTTGTCAGCAGCTTTTGTAGAATAGCTGAAAAGATAGCGATTATCGTTGATACGAGGGCAATTACTAAGCCGATTAATACTAGCCCTGGCGCATCATCCGCTTGTGCCATGATAAATAGGAGCGGAAGACCTACAGCATATAAACTAAAAATGATAATAGCACAGTACTTTATATACATGAGAGAATCTATTGATAACTTGGAGAATGCCATTTGTCGATCAATATTACCTAAAAGCATTAATGTCTGATAAAGAGCAAAGAAATATGGAATAGCAGTTGAGTAGAAGAAAAGAAATATAATATATTTTAGAAAAGGCAGCTCTAAAATTTGTGCAAAATAAACTGCAATTGGCGGCACCCAAAATATACATAACGTTAGTATGAATAAGCCCATAAGAATGACAACTAACTTCAAGAAATTTGTTTTTACACGCATCATGTTATTGTCTCCTCGTTTTAGTTATTTATTGATAAACAATAAAATAGTATACATATTGACTATATATTTATTGCCACTCAACTATTCTTATTTTCACCAAATCTCTTTAACAAGAACAAAGGCATTTAAGGAAGGTTTCTTTATATAAAAAGAAGACTTCAGTATCAGAAGCCTTCCCCGACATTTCCCTTAAGTCTTTTCCCCTCTTGTCTCTTCTCATATATAGCACTTACAAAATTTCCCTTGTAGTCGGTATATTCATTTATCCCACCATTTTTCTCTTCCAAAAATCTCTTCTTTACTTTTTCATATTCCTGTCGAGCATTTCTATCTGAATTTAAATAATCCCGAAAAAATATTAAATTATTCCATAGGTCACTATTGTATTCAACTAAGTGTATAAAATGGGTTTTCTCTTCGTATGTTTCGTCGGTAAACTTGGCAAATACTATTTCATTTGGACGTTCTACTCGAAGTCTGAGAAAACCAACCTGCTTTAAACCCCAGTAGATATCTTTTTCCACATTTTCTATATCATCTACTCCAACAACGATATCCAAAATAGGCTTGGCGGCTAATCCCTCTATAGCCGTACTTCCAATATGTTCAATTCGATTTCCTACTATCAAGGTAAAATCAGTTAAGTTCTTCTTTATCCTCAAAAACTCCTGCTTCCATTCCGCATGGTACAGCTCTAATCTTATCTCATCTTTTTTTAGACCTAATATTTTCATCTCATCACCCCTAGGTTATTTTTCGTGAACTAATGCTACTAACAATGAATAAGCTATACTTTTTTGTAAATTAACTTAAACACATGCTATACTTATGAAGAATTTTATTAGAATAAAAGGAGTGTTTTTAGAATGGCTAAAAAAGGTTATTTCCTTATGGAATCAGGCGATAAAATTGAGTTTGAACTATATCCCAACGAAGCACCAAACACTGTAGCAAACTTTGAAGAGTTAGCAAACAGCGGATTTTATAACGGAGTTGTTTTCCACCGTGTTATTCCTGGTTTTGTAAGTCAAGGGGGAGACCCAACTGGTACTGGTATGGGTGGAAGCGGCAAAACAATTAAATGTGAAACTGCCGGAAACCCTCATAAGCACGAAGCAGGTAGCCTTTCTATGGCACACGCTGGTAAAGATACTGGCTCTAGCCAATTCTTCATCGTTCATGAGCCACAACCACATTTAAATGGTGTGCACACTGTATTTGGAAAAGTAACAAGCGGTTTAGAAATAGCTAAATCAATGAAAAACGGCGACAAAATGGAAAAAGTAGAAGTTTTCGACGCTGAATAATAATTTTTTAGGTCTTGGAATTTTCCAAGGCCTTTATTTTACTTCGACATAGTTTTCTATTTCCCTTTCAAATTTAAAAGGAGGTGTGGGATTTGAAGGACTTTCACTGCTGTGCAACATGTACCCATTTTGAGAGTAAAAAAACAATTAGTGGAATGTATTACATGTGTAAAAGATTAGGTTTCCAAACAGATCCACGCTACAAATTTAATTGTTGGAATCCAAAGGAGGTTGTGCGTAAATTGATGGAGAGGGAGGAACAACCGTAACTAGATATACATATTTAGATCATTCTTATTCAATAAAAAGGTAAACCACTAACAATCAGTCAGCAGTTTACCCATTATTCTTAACAGCATCCTCTTACTCCACTATGAGAAACTCCTTTCTCAGGAAGCTTCAAATCTACTTGAGATACCAGGATCTTTTGTTCGTTGCTCAAATCCTTGCTCTTATCAATCTAAAAAAAATGAAACGATTGCTCGTTTCATTTAAAGGGCTAATGTTAAAATTAAAATTAGTACAAGTGGTCCAAAGAAAATGAGCCAGCCAATAGGATGTGCAAAGTTTAAAGACCAGCCTACACCGAAGCGCTTTTCAACCAAAATACTAGGATCATCTTTATTAATATATATTACCCCTGCTTTCCAGTACTTGTCATCATCAACAGAAATAGTATTCCCGTCTATATTTTCGGCATCCTCTTCTACCTTTAACCTTGTTCCCCCTTGCCCCACCTTCCAGGTAAAGATAATCACGACTAGGAGAGTACCGATTAAAAAGGTTAAGGGAATACCCATCATTAGGACAGATGAGGTAACCTCCGGATGAATTGTTTGCAAGTGAAAATATCCAAGCATTAAGGTAATACCAACCGAAATAAACAAAGACAGCCAACTGCTATACTTTCGAAATCTTAGCTGTTGCTCAGCAGACTTCTTTTTTTGATTAGGGTTTATTTTCGCTCCTGAAAATCTAAGTCCCTCACTCATGATTAACATCATTCCCTGTAAAACTAACAGGATTAGCATTGTTAAGACGACAGTAAAGTAATTTTTCCCTGTGAATGCATCCGGTTCTCCACTTGGTCCCCAGTGTGTTGGAATAAGGTCTGGCATTTTGTCGTAGTTCATATACGTATAGATGATCAGTCCTATCGTTACAATCATTGGCATAACAAAAACAACCTTCGGAATTAGTTGTACTTTATCCTGGAATGTTAAATCGACAACTCGTACCTCGTTCTTCCCCTCCGTCCATCGATGCTCAGCCTTTACTTTTTTCATTCTCACATGACTCACTATATAATAGCCTACCGAAACGAAAAGTATAGCAAATTGTAGCCCTACACTTACTAACGCAAGTACATCCTCCGTTGGTCTTTGGGTAAATAGCCAGATAAGAAAAGCTACAAATATTAATAAACCCCATAATAAAACGGAAATAGCATACCTTTTCTTTAACCGAGTAACTATTTCAGTTCTCGTATACTGCTCAGGAACATACACACCAAATACAATTGTTTGCTTTAAAAAGTAAGGTATAAATGCCTGCAGTAAAGTAATAAACAAGAAAATTAATCCAAACAACCATACACCCATTATTTCCCCTCCTTAATTTTTTGAACGAGCTCACTTACCATTTCTGCCAGCTCCTGCTCTGTTAGCTTTAGAACTAAGCCTTCCGCTAATAATGGTCTAATTTGCTGTTCAAGCGATAGTCTCTCTATATCTGTCGCTTTTTTCACTCCATCTGGTTGAATAATTACACCTGACTTTGGAACAATTTTAATAAATTCCTTTTCCTCTAGATAATGATACGCCTTATTTACAGTGTGCATATTCATTCCTAAATCAGCGGCAAAAGTGCGAACGGATGGCAGTGAATCTCCTGGCTTTAATTCCTCTCGAACCATCAACTCTATTAGCTGTTGTGCCAGCTGTAAATAAATTGGAACAGAAGAATTCGTTTGTATCTCGATAAACATGAGCTAGCCTCCTATACGCTTTTGTTCTATTACTAGTATAACACCATTTCCTATTATTTGTAGGTAATTTTTTAGAGGAGTGGAGGGATATTGAGATGATCGAATAATATATCTTTCATATAATATCTCTCACATTGGAGGGACAATCTCTCGTATAGGTTCAATCTTTTATTCTCTTTGGCTGCACAATAAAAAAACCATAAACACAGGGTTCATGGCATCATTATATATACTTTTTTATCTTTTAAAAAAGTCGACAATCGTCGGCTTCAGAGTGTAGACAAAAGGGTTGGAAATGGAAACGATTTCCAACCCTTTTGCTATTATCACAGTTTACATTCTGGAAAAAGAGTTAATTCAGCTCTCGGTTGGAACCTCGGTATGGAAACCAAAGCCTAGAAACCAGCGGTA
>CAKQHO010000020.1 GCA_934234185.1 uncultured Psychrobacillus sp.
GTATGTGACCAGATCTCATTCACATACTCACTGTTAATATTTAATGGACTTTTTCAGTGCCCTCCAACATAGCTCAGGGCATCTATATTATTCTGTAATTCCTTTGGTAAACCATTCTTCCACGTTCCACACTTTTGTCGCTAGACCTTCGTAAAACTCAGGCTCATGGGATACGAGGACGATCGTTCCTTTGAATTCTTTCATAGCACGCTTTAATTCTTCTTTAGCATGGATATCTAAATGGTTGGTCGGCTCATCAAATACCAGCCAGTTGCTTTCTTCCATCATGAGCTTGCAAAGGCGGACCTTTGCTTGTTCTCCACCACTTAAGCTAGAAAGTGGGCGGGAAATATGCTCACTCTTAAGACCTGTTCGAGCAAGAGCGGCGCGAACTTGGTTTTGCTCCATGCTTGGGTATGCTTCCCAAATAGATTCAATAGGGGTAATATTCCCAGGCTTTACTTCCTGTTCGAAGTAAGAAGGGAATAAGAAGTCCCCGCGAATCACTTTTCCGCCAAGAGCTGGAATTTTCCCGAGCATCGTTTTAAGTAAAGTAGATTTACCAATTCCGTTCATTCCTACTAACGCAATTTTCTCTCCACGTTCAATTGTGAATGTCAAAGGTGGTAACAAAGGCTTGTCATAGCCAATCTCCAAATTCTCGGCTTCTACTACATATCTGCCAGAGCCTCGTGATTCCTTGAATCCAAATTCTGGCTTCGCAGCTGTTTCTGGGCGATCAATTCGCTCTATACGATCTAACTGTTTTTGACGAGACTTAGCTCGTCCAGTAGTAGAATATCTTGCTTTATTTTTTGCAATGAAATCCTCTTGTTTCTTAATGAAATCCTGCTGTTTTTCGTAAGCATCGATATGCTGTCTTTTATTTAACTCCGCAAGCTCTAAGAATTTTTCATAGGATGCCGTATAACGAGTCAGCTTAGAAAATTCCAAGTGAAAAATAACATCTACTATTCCGTTCATAAATTCTGTATCATGTGAAATTAATAAGAATGCATGTGGGTAGTTTTTCAAGTAATTTGATAGCCAGTTAACATGCTCTTCGTCTAAATAGTTGGTAGGCTCGTCCAACAAAAGGACCTTTGGTTTTTCGAGTAACAATTTTGCTAATAAAACCTTTGTACGCTGCCCTCCTGAGAGAGCCTCTACAGGACGATCTAATCCAATTGCATCTAAACCAAGACCTCGAGCAACTTCTTCTACTTTCATATCAAGAGTATAAAAGTCTCCTGCATCTAAGGCATCTTGAATGTCTGCCATTTTTTCTAAAAGTTCCTCTAATTCCTCTGGTGAAGCTTCAGCCATTTGTGCAGCAATCTCATTTAGTTCCTCTTCTTTTTTATATAGCGGAAGGAACGCATCGCGAAGTGTATCAAACATAGAGCGACCAGGCTGCAACCGAGTGTGCTGATCTAAGTAACCATAGTGTGTCCCCGGTAGCCATTCTACTTTCCCTTGGTCATAAATAATTTCACCCGTCAAAATGTTCATCATGGTGGATTTGCCAACGCCATTGGCACCAACTAGACCTACATGTTCTCCTTCTACTAAGCGAAAAGAAACTTCTTTAAATAATGTTCGATCGCCAAATGTATGTCCTAAATTTTCTACTGTTAATAAGCTCATTATAATCCTCCAAAAAGAAAGCTCGCTAAAGTGTAAGATGCAAAACCCCTGTTAAGTAGGTAGCAACAGGGGTTCTTCCCGCTAGGAAAGAAGTGCAAATTACAATTCTGCGAGCTGCTTGTTTAATACTGCAAGGTCTTTTTCCATTTCAGCTAATCTACGCTCTGCATTTTCCACTTGAGAAGGGTGGCCATTTGACTCTAGCTTTTCCACATCTCCCTGTAGTCGAATATAGTCCATTTTTAGTTCAGCAATTAGTGCTTGTATTTCAGATTTCGTCATGAATATTCACCTTCAGCTTTTTGGAACATTGTAGCACAAAAAAGGGGTTAATGTGCAATTTCTTCTCCAGCTTTTTTTGTAGCAATTGCTTGATTAATAATATTTACTACCTCTGCTAGGTTTCCACTAAAATCAAATTGTTTCTGTCTACTCTTATAGGCATTACGTCTATTCTCATGTAGAATGATTTCCATCACAGCATTTTGTAAATAAGACTGTTTAATCTTTCTTCCTAATCCTAGGTTAGCGAAACCGTGTGCTTCTACTGGAAAACCGTAGTTCACTTCTTCTTCATGAGCGCACAAGATAATGCAAGGAACTTGGAATTGTGAAACAAGGTAAGGAAAATAAGATCCTGAACTAATAACGATATCACTAGAGGAAAGGAAAGCCTCAGGCTCATTTGTAGAGATTATTTTAATCGACTTCCGAGTCAAGGCAAAACGTTTTAATTCAGTTACATCATGTTTATACTTTTCATCTACTAATACACTGATTCGTAGCGGTATATGTAACTGTACGAGGTGTCTAAGCGTTCGATATGTTAAATTTTCTGGATCCTCACTTGGAAACGCTACTATGATATGCGGAGGAGACTCTAACGTGCTATTATTTTTATACGCGTTTATGTTATCAGGAATATAGCCAATAGGCCCATATACATAGTGTTCCTTCGATAGTTCCTTTGGATTCTCATATAAAGGCTGGAAAACGATATCTGCTAATAAGCCCCCTTCACCATGGTCGTCAAAATGGATGAAGGTACAGTCAGGCTTTTTTAAACGCCTTAGAAAATCTTTTTCGGAATTTCCACTATCATGAATTAGGCAGTCCGGTGCAAATAAATTTATCTCATTCACTAGTTGGGAATTCGTATGGTAGACAGCAGGATTTATCTGTTTTCTTTCTAGGTATTGAATGAGATGAGGGTTCGAGCTAGGAACGAAAATTCTATGTTCTTCTGTATTCAATGCAGGGACTAGAAGCCTTGCACGTGTGGCAGGGTATAATCCTCGATGTGGGAATGTATTTAAAAGATAGGCAAGTTTCATGTTTCATCATCTTCCTTTCCGACATATTCTTTTCATTGTATGGGTGCGGACAGGGGTATATGACAAGAGAGTTTAGCTAAGCTGCAAAAGGGGAGAAAGAAATGGCAAATAAATCTGCAATTATTGTTGGGGCTACTGGACTAACGGGTAGTTTTTTGGTGAAGCAACTTTGTGAGAGTGAGGAGTATGTGTCTGTATCCGTGATTGCAAGGAGAGACCTAAATTACACACATCCAAAGCTAGAAGTAAAAATACGGGATTTTGATCGACTAGAAGAGATGGACTTAGAAATTGCCGATGATTTATTTTGCTGTCTTGGTACGACCATAAAGAAAGCTAAAACAAAAGAAAATTTTGAAAAGGTTGACCTGGAATATCCTTTACGAGTAGCCTCGTTATCTAAAAAACGCGGAATACCAAATTTTTATGTTATATCAGCAGTTGGATCTAACAAAAAGTCGCCTTTTTTCTATAGCAAGGTAAAAGGAAAGATGGAAGAGGAGCTCAAGACTATGAATCTCCCTCATTTAGCAATTTTTCGGCCAACTTTAATAACCGGAGATAGAGGGGAATTTCGCCTTGGTGAAAAAATATCGGCGGGCTTGTTTGGGCTTATCAATCCAATTCTTGTGGGACCGTTCAAAAAAATGAAGTCCATAGAAGGAAGACAGCTTGCATATGCAATGTACCATTATGCCCTACACGGGAAAAAGAACACGGTTGTAATCTATAACAGTATAGACATATTAAATGCAAAGCCATTAAAAACGAGTGAAGAAGTCCCGATATCTAGAGAAGAGCTGTTTGATTGGGAGAAAAGAAAGGATATTTTTATAGAAGATGATAAAACTAAGCTCGATAAATAGCAGATGATGTCCAGTTAGACCGAGTGCAGCCATAGATTTATCGGAATATAATATAGGAAATTTCGTTATTTCCATTCAGATACTTGGACACTATGCGAGTTCTATAGCGTCTTGGAAATTTTACCAAAAAAACAACAGCCTCCCTTTCAGTCAAAAGAATGAACTTCACAAAAATGGAACTTTTTTTCTTAAGTAGGACTATTTTTTTGATATAATAAGGGACGGATAAAGGAGGTTCTGTTAAAGATGAAAATTCTACTTGTAGACGGAACAATTATCGGAACAAAAACAGGTGTCATGCTAGAACAATTGAAAGAGTATATAGAAGAATTAAATACAGAGCATTCGTTAGAAATCATCAAGCTATCGAATTATGAGCATCAATTTGTAGATGGTCGCCCATTCCAGCAATATAATGATGATATGAAATTGCTTGTAAGTAAGTTTGACCGTGCAGACGGTTTTATAATAGCAACGCCAATCTTCCAAGGATCCATTCCGGGAGTGCTAAAAAACACATTTGATTTTTTACATCCTAAATCGATGCGCTACAAGCCTGTTTCTATTATGGCTAATGGCGGGACTTATCAACATCATTTAGTTGTGGAAAACCAATTAAAGCCAATCTTGAACTATTTTAAATGCTTGGTGACGCCGAACTATGTATACACACAATCCAGCCATTTCGATGAAAACAACGTCATTATAGATCAAGATGTCCACAGCCGCTTAAAGGAGCTTGCTCGCGTATTTGTGCAATACGTGGAAATGAGCAAGGAGCTTGCGAAAGAGCCTACTGTTCGAATTAAATAAGGGAAGTTTTAGCACTGCAATTGGGCGGTGCTTTTTTATTTGTCAGTTTTCTGAAGGACATTCTTCCTTTAAATTTCAAAATGGATATTTATGTTAAAATGAAAGAGATATGATGTGTTTCGTACAGTTTTACTTAGAGCCAAAGGGAGATGTGTTATTAATGACACAAGTTGGTGAAAACGATAAACCGGAAAATAGAGTAATTAAAATAGTATTTAATATGATTTATATTGTATTAATCCTGGGAGCGATACATTTTTTCTTTGATAATAACTCATTAAACAACAGCCTTGGCGCGTTAGCATTATTAACTTTTTGGATATTTAGAGGAATTCATCAAATGTTGTTGAGTTTATGGGGGAATAATAGAAAATCTTTGCTTTTCGACTTGTTGCTTGTAATAACGGCATTAGCTTGTCTGATTTATGTGGTGTACCACTTATAAATGATTGGTTATAGGAGAACAATTGTCAGATTTCTCAGATACTAATTACATAAAAGTTACGAAAACATTAACTATTTTTATTTGAACAAAAGTAAACGCACTTCAAATTAGTAAAATGGCATTAGGGAGGGTGTGGAGAGAATGGTGAGCAGAAAAAAGATTTTAGTAAATTATATAGCTTACTTTTTCATATTAATCTTATCTGGTTACATTGTTAGCTATTTATCGAAAGAAGTAGAGCGGTTTAATCATGTTAGTTCGTTCACTTGGTTTATCATTATTTTAAGTCTGACGTTTGGCTTTAAACCTATAAGGGATACAATCCTTCCGCTCTTAAACATTCAACCTTTCCAAAAAGTCACTACTTACTTATATATACTTTTCGTCCTTGTAATCTCTTACTTTACTTATAAAATTTGTTTTACATATGAAATTTTTCTAGACCCTACGCTTATTCTTTTTTATAAAAATGGCTGGCTAACTGAAGCTAGTTGGACTAGTCTATTAGACGTTATTACCTTTGTGCCTGTTTGGGAGGAGATTCTATTTAGAGGAGTATTGTTATTTACACTGTTAAAGTTCGTTAAGCCTTTTTGGGCTATTGTAATTGTCTCTATAATTTTTGGGCTTTTCCACCCTACCTACTGGGTGACTGCAGGGATAATGGGAGTTTTGCTCTCGATGTTAACGCTAAAAACGAAATCGTTATGTCCAGCTATGGTTAGTCACTCACTTTGGAATTTATATGCTGGAAAACTATTTCTTTATTTTTAAAAAGAAAAGTAAAGATAGAAATTTTGGTGCCATGAACCTAGTGTATAGGGGTATTTTTGTTGTCCTATGTCTGCCCTAATAAGCGAATAGGAATGGTTTGGAGCTAGAGGCAGAGTGGCAATCATAACGTTATAACTCAATTCTCCTTTCAGTATGTCATTCTCAATTTTTCTAAAAAAATTTATTTTTAAATGAACTTTTCTCTGTTTTCCATGTCTAATAGGTAAATAAACAAAAGGGGTGTCAAGGTGGAAGAGCGAGAGATTGCAATTAAGGCAATAAAAAGAGACGAGCAGGCTTTCTTGCAATTAATGCAGGTTCATAAAGCTGCTCTCTACCGAACTGCATTTGCTTTTTTTCGGAATGAGCATGAAGCAGTGGAAGCGATGCAGGAGGTAACATTTAGAGCCTATCAAAAGATTCATACAGTTAGGGAACCGCAATACGTGAAGACCTGGCTAGTTCGTATCATGATTAATTATTGCCAGGATCATCTGAAAAAGAATAAACGCTTTATATCAAATGAAGTTCTGCAGGAGCTAGGGTACAACGAAGAGGGGCTATCCTTAGAAATAGAAGAAGCTATTTCTTCTTTATCTCCCTCGGAGCAGCAGCTCATTCATCTAAAATACTTTCAAGATACAAAAATTAAGGATATAGCAGTGATAGAAAAAATTCCTGAAGGGACCGTAAAATCCAGGTTGAACAAGGCTTTAAAATCCTTAAGAGGCTTTCTATCTGAGAAGGGGGGAACAGGCAATGTTTGAGAAGGAAGAAGAATTACTAAATGAATCGAAGGAAAGACTGGAGCAAGTTCCAGTACCAGATGATTTAGTAAATGTCGCTATACGAGAGGGATATTTAAAGGCACGTCATAAAAAGAGAAAGCTTCAAAGAATCAGCTGGGCCATCTCCATAGCTGCAGTGCTTATGCTTACCTTTGTCACTTCTATAAGGGTTTCTCCTGCCTTTGCTAGTGCTGTGGCTAACCTGCCTTGGCTAGAGCCTTTAGTAGAAATGGTTCAGATGGATAAGGGGCTAGAGGGCATAATAAAAAACGAATACTATGAATCCGTAGGGATTAGTCAATCGAAGGATGGATATACACTTACGGTAGACGGCGTCATTATAGATCAAACAGGAGTTGAGTTATTTTATACGCTGGATACTTCTACGGGAAAAGAGTTCAGTAGATTTGACAAAATCATCTTAAAAAACGGAGAAGAAGACTTGTTGGATAACTCGGGATATAGTTATGGAAATCACTCAGAGAAGCATAAATCAGGTAACCTGAGTGTTTATTTTGGAGGGGAAAAAATACTAGCTTCTAAAAATTTAACTTTGGGGATAACATTAGATAATGCTCAAAAAACAAGCTTTACTATTCCATTCTCTATAAAAAATGATATTAAAAAGGGAAAAGTATACGACCTGAATGAAACGGTTGAAATTGATAGTCAAAAAATAAAAATAAAAGAAGCGATAGTTTCTCCGCTTCGTGTTGCTATCAAGTTAGAGATAGATTCACAAAATGTCATGGAAATACTGACATTTGAGAATATGAGACTAGAGGACGAAAATGGGGAGACTTGGGGCTCCATACGTAACGGGGTCACTGCTTCTGGTGGTACAGAAGACAAAGAAAGGATTTTCTTCTTACAAAGTAACTATTTTAGAGAGCCGAAGGAACTTTATTTAAAAATAGATAAGGTGCAAGCTTTGCCGAAAGAACAAAGCTATTTGTTGGTTGATTTTGAGAAAAAAGAAGTATTAAATAAATTGATAGATAATAAAATGCAAATTTTAAGCATTACTTCGCATACCTTGGAGTATCAAATAAAAACGGCAGAAGCCAATCACCATATTTCATTATTTTCATCAGGAATAGATGCTAAAGGAAAGACTGTGGACATTTCTTCATCATCGTCTTCTCAAATGGAAGACTATGAGTATGTTCACAATCTAAGTTTTGAATCTGAAGATTTTGTAAATCCAGTTAAGCTTCCTTTTGATTATTATCCAAATTATTTAGAGGGTTCGGCTTCTATACGAATTAAATAGACGAAAGTATAACAAAAACAGCTGTGAGACTAATCAAACAGCTGTTTTTTATGTAGTATTGGGCACTAGATAAAACTGAAAAATCTATCATTATTTTTTACCTACAAAAGCCCCTAGGAGCCAGTTTGGAGGGAGAAGAGAGTATATAGTTTTCCAAACGGACATACACTCTATGTTTACTAACTCATCGTTACCCCTTATAGTTATATTGTTTGAAAGGCATTGGAGGTAATCGTGTGAGTTCAACTATTTTAGCAATTATTATTTTTATATTGACACTGTCACTTGTCATCTTACAACCAAGAAAGCTTGGTATTGGGTGGTCTGCTTGTGGTGGAGCTATTGTGGCACTGCTAGTAGGAGTGGTAGATTTTCAGGATGTCCTGGATGTAACAGGTATTGTGTGGAACGCCACTTTGGCCTTTATTGGAATCATCATTATCTCATTAATACTAGATGAAATTGGCTTTTTTGAATGGGCTGCCTTGCATGTTGCACGTATGGCAAAGGGAAATGGCCTCCGCATGTTTGTATATGTGACGGTGCTTGGTGCTATCGTTTCTGCTTTATTTGCAAATGATGGTGCGGCATTAATTCTAACGCCAATTGTGTTAGCAATGGTGCGCAATCTGAACTTTACGGAGAAGATGATTTTTCCGTTTATAATAGCGAGTGGGTTTATAGCTGATACTACCTCTCTTCCATTTATCATTAGTAATCTGGTAAACATAGTATCTGCAGATTTCTTTGGAATAGGGTTTGTAGAATATGCTTCGAGAATGATTGTGCCGAATCTCTTCTCCTTGGGAGCAAGTATTCTGGTTCTTTATTTATTATTTCGTAAAAGCATCCCGAAGAGCTATGATACGGCAAATGTGAAAGCTCCGATGGACGCAGTGAGAGACCTAAAACTATTTAAGCTATCGTGGTACATTCTAGGTGTGCTGCTAATAGGGTATTTCTCTAGCGAATTTATCGGTGTGCCTGTATCTTTTATCGTTGGTATTATTGCTTTTTTCTTTGTCCTAGTGGCTAGAAGAAGCCCAGCAATCGAAACAACGAAAATCGTAAAGGGAGCCCCATGGAATATCGTGTTCTTCTCCATAGGAATGTATGTCGTGGTATACGGTCTTCAAAACGTCGGCTTAACTTCTATTCTGGCAAAGGTTATTCAGGCGGCAGCAGACCAAGGCTTACTCACAGGAACTATGGCAATGGGCTTTATCGCTGCAATTCTTTCCTCGGTAATGAACAATCTGCCTACGGTAATGATTGATGCGCTAGCCATTGCAGAGACATCTACTACGGGGGTAATGAGAGAAGCTTTAATTTATGCGAATGTCATCGGCTCTGACTTAGGTCCAAAGATTACGCCGATCGGCTCTCTGGCAACACTATTATGGCTGCATGTTCTATCCTTAAAAGGTGTAAAGGTTTCTTGGGGGACATACTTTAAAGTTGGAATTGTGCTAACCGTTCCAACTCTCTTTATTACCCTGCTTGGTTTATATATATGGTTGGTCATGATTACGTAAGAAAAGCGCAAGGCCTATATCTGCTCCAACTAGCAAATGGGGACGTTATGACACAGAAGGAAAACTAAGAACGTCACATCGTGTGACAACCTTTTCCTGACCAACATCCTGTAGGCCCTCGTGGGGCAAGGAGCTGGAGTTGGACAATAAAGAAACCCCATAGCTGAGAAATTGTATACTTTCTTATTCATTAAAAAAGACGTTGAGCTTATTCAACGTCTTTTTCGTTCTCTACATATACTTTTCTGCTTTGTACAGCCACTGAAACACCGGCACGGTCTAGAATTTCAAGGATGTGAAAGTTAATATCCTCTTTTATTTCTAAAAACTCAGCCCAAACTGTCGTATTAGTGAAGAAATAGAGAAAGATGTCATAGCCGTTTTCCTTGAACTGATCAAATTTTACAAAGATTGTTTCAGGATGGACTCCCGGATGGGTGCTGACAAGGTCTTTTATTTCTTTTACTACTTGCTTTAGCTGGCTAGGCGTAGTTTCTTGGGATACTCTAAGTGTAAAGTTAATCTGGCGTTTCCCCATTTTACTCCAGTTGGTAATAGCACCATTTGCAATGGTAGCATTAGGCATAGTTACCAAAGCCTGAGAAAAGGTACGGATTTTTGTGCTCCGAAAAGTAATTTCCTCTACTGTTCCTTCTACATCCGGCGTTAAAATCCAATCACCCAAGGTAAAAGGTTTTTCAATAATAATAGTTAATCCACCTAATAGATGTGAGAGTGCATCCTTCGCAGCAAAGGCAACAGCCACACCGCCAAGTCCAAGGCCAGCTACAAATGTACTGACACTATATCCGAAGCGATCAGCAATCATAGAAAAAGCGATGGCAACCACTATCACTCGAATTGTCTTAGATATAAAAGGTATCAGTACATCATCAATTCCAAGATTATAACGAACCTTCATTCTATTAAATACTACAGATGTCTCGGCAGTTAGGTTATACACTCCCCAGGCAAGTAAAATAATATACGACGCGCTGATAAGGCTAGTGAAGAACAGGTTATGCTCATTAAAATGCGGAAAGAAATTAGCTGCACCATAAATTCCTGCAATGATAAAAAACCATTGAAATGGTTTTTCGAACGAAAGGAAAATGTGGTTTAGGATTTCATTTGGTGTCTTTTTGCTCAGCTTTAAAAATAAATTAAAAATATATTTGGTAAATAAACCTCTTAGTACTAAGAAAACTAAGAAAATACCTATAGATATCCCAAGATTAATCCAAAACGTATTTTCCGTAAAAATTGTCCAATTCATAACGTAATAACCTCCTAAAGAGACATCTTAACAAAAATCTTCGAGAAATCTAAGCGTTATGCCTATTTCAGCAATTTTGAAAAGGAAAGTAGATGTGTATTCAGTTCATCTACTGGGGTGGAGAAATTTTTATAGCTCCATTCGATAAGTATTCCCATAATGGCATTTGTCTGATAGCTTACAAAATAATCCAGATGTTCTGGAGGGAAATTTTCTAACTCGTTTAACAGAGAATGCTTCATCATCGTTCGAACTGCAGAAAATAACTGGTAGTAATACTTGATAGGATTAGATTCATCAAAAATAATTTGATAGAATTTTTCGTACCTCTTCACATGGTGAAAGATTTTAATCATGTCAGCCTTTAAGTCCTGAATTTGAAAATTTGTTTGGCGATAAGGCTCTTCATACGAGAGCCTTAAGTCATTGATGATTTCTTCGAAATAGCTTTCAAATACTCCGTGTACATCCCTATAGTGTAAATAGAAGGTTCCTCTATTTATTTTGGCAGCGCGACAAAGCTCTGCAATATTTATAGCTTCTAAAGGCTTTGTTTTTAGTAAAGTTAATAATGCATTTCGTAAGTTTTCTTGTGTTTTTATAATACGTAAATCCACTTTCATATTTTTCCTCCAAATTTAGTGAACAGTTTTTTAAAAGTTGTTTATTAATATACAGGTTGGATAGTTTGTGTTGTTTGTGCAATTACAATGTATCCAGTATAATTTTTATTGAACACATGTTCAATAAAATGTTCTCATAGGAGGCAAAATAATGAAACTACAAGACAAAGTAGCAATTGTAACTGGCGCAGCATCCGGTATGGGAAAAGCAATCGCCGAAGGATACGCAGCAGAGGGAGCAAAGGTTGTCGTATCAGATATGAACATAGAAGGCGCGAAAGCAGTTGCAGAAGCTATCACAGCAAACGGTGGAACAGCTTTTGCCATTGATACAAACGTAACAAGTGATGAGGATTTAAATCGTTTATTTGATGAAACAATAAAAGCATACGGTAAATTAGATATCTTAGTAAACAATGCGGGAATTATGGACGGCATGGAGCCTGTAAATGAAATCTCAGATGAACGTTGGGATATGGTGTTTGCGGTAAATACAACTTCTGTTATGAAGACTATGCGTTTGGCAACAGACCTTTTCATAAAGCAAGGAAGCGGCGTAATCGTAAATAATATTTCTGCTGGCGGACTTTACGGAGGTCGTGCAGGAGCAGCCTACACTGCTTCTAAGCATGCAGTAGTGGGCTTAACTAAAAATACAGCATTCATGTTTGCCAACAAAGGAATCCGTTGCAATGGTATTGCACCAGGAGCAGTAGTAACGAACATTTCCTCTACCATGACAAATATCAGCCAATATGGTGTGGGAAGACAACAGCTAGGTATGGCATTGAATCCTAGAGCTGGACAGCCAGAAGAAATTGCGAAGCTAGCAATTTTCTTAGGTTCAGAAGATGCAAGCTTCATCAATGGAGTTGTAGTAACAGCAGATGGCGGCTGGACAACTTACTAATATAATTTGAAAACCACAGAAGTGATGATGAAGTGATCACTTCTGTGGTTTTTTCTGTTCATGTGGAGTTAAAAGCTGAGATTGACTATTGCGAAGGACTATACTTCTTGTATAGTACCCTTTTATTCCTATAGGAGGATTCACCAGCAAGTGAAGAGGAATTGTTGGAATCAAAAGAAATTCCTCTAAAATAAATAGAAAAAATTGGTGAAACCTTTGGTGGAGTGTCTCCGTATATCATTTATAAGCTTCAAACAATGTAGGCGGTATCTAGAAATTTGCTCAAGCATACAATACCTTGGGATTACTTAGAGGGGTTTGAAGCTAAAATTACATTATAAAATATAACCAAAGGGAGAGATTGCAATGGAAATTTTACGAAGATTTCGTGATATTATGTCGAGCAACATTAATGCTTTATTAGATAAGGCAGAGGACCCTGAGAAAATGATAGATCAGTATTTACGTGATTTAAATAGAGACCTTGGTAAAGTGAAATCGGAAACTGCTAGTATCATGGCTGCAGAAAAACGAGCAACTCGTGAATTAGAAGAGTGCCAGTCAGATATCGTTAATATGCAGAAATATGCGGTGAAGGCTCTTGAGGCTGGAAATGAAGACGATGCAAGAAAGTTCCTAAGTAAAAAAGCTGAATATACCGCGAAGGAAATAGATTTAAAAACAGCCAAGGAGCTTGCTTCGGCTAACACAGTGCAAATGAGACAAATGCATGACAAGCTAGTATCAGATATCGGTGAGCTAGAATCAAGAAGATCTATCTTAAAGGGCAAGGCAGCTGTTGCGAAGACGCAGAAGAAAGTGAACGAATTTACTTCCTCTGTCGGTGGGGCTAGTCGTTCTATTTCAGCCTTTGACAGAATGGAAGCAAGAATCAACCAAGAGCTTGATGAAGCAAGCGCGATGGCCGAGCTGAATAAGGGTACTGGAGAAGACATCAACGACCTTACTTCTAAATACGATACTGATTCTCAGGTAGAAAATGAGCTAGCGGCATTAAAAGCTCAAGTGAATGTAGATGATGAACTAGAGGCATTGAAGGCTGAGGTAAATGCAAAAGAACAATAGGAAGAATTATGGACTGCAACAATTGTTGCAGTCTATTCAATAGAAAGGGAGAGAACTAGGATGGTCATCCATTATAAGTGTCCAAACTGTGGGTCAGATATGGAGTTTGACAGTACCTCAGGTATGTTATCCTGCTCAAGCTGTGGAAGAAAAGAAAATATAGAAACTTTTTCTGAGGAATACATTACTACTACCTTCTCTGAGGATGAAGCAAAGCAGTATAACTGTGAAAACTGCGGAGCGGTAATTATTACGGATGCAGATACGACAGCAACGAGCTGTAGTTTTTGTGGGGCAGCCGTGGTTCTTGGAGACAGGCTCACTGGAGATTTGGCTCCCGCAAAGGTCATTCCCTTCACTATTAATAAGGAAGAGGCAATGGAGGCTTTTAAGAAATGGTGTAAAAATGGTCGCTTAACCCCAGCAGGATTTATGTCTGCTGATAGAGTGAAGGGGATTACCGGGATATATGTTCCTTTTTGGATGTATGATCTAGACAGTAAGGCAAAAGTAAGTGCTGTTGGTACTAAGGTCAGAACATACACAAGAGGAGAGTATATTTATACAGAAACTAAATTTTATGATGTATATCGTGACATTGATCTTAGTTATGTGAAAGTACCGGTGGATGCGTCGGAGAAATTAGATGATGAGCTAATGGATAAGCTCGAGCCATTTGATTACAGCAACTTAAAGGATTTTAAAACTCCCTATTTAGCAGGATATATCGCCGAAAAATATAATTATACAGATGAGGAGTTATTGCCAAGGATCCAAGCGAAAGTCGAACCATACATAGACAATTACGTTAGATCCACAATAGCAGGCTACTCCTCTGTTAATTATAAAAACAAACAAATCCGCACAAATAAGAAGAAAGCACATTACGTGCTGCTGCCAATTTGGATGGTCTATTATGATTATGACAATAAAGAGCACATCTTTGCAATGAATGGGCAAACTGGAAAGGTAGTTGGGAAGCCACCAATTAGCTGGGCAAAGGTTACAGGCTGGTTTAGCGGTATAGCTGCTACGACCTTTGTAGTATTGAAGGGAATTTCGCTTGCTATGGGAGGCGATCTTTGGTGAAAAAATATGCTGTAGCCCTAATTGCATTCTTTCTTCTTTTTATTTCCCTTGGATGTGCAGATGCTCGAACGCCCGAACGCTATGTCTTTGACGAAGCGGGAATTCTCTCTGCTCAGGAAGTAGAGCTACTAGAGCAGCTTGCAAAGGAATATAGTGTGAAAAATGAGACTGATTTCATTATTATTACTTCAAATGATGGGCGAAACATAAGGGAGTATATGAAAAACTTTGCTGATGAACGTGCAGTAGGCTATGGAAGTGAGCCCAACGGAAGTGCGGCTATAATTGGATTGGAAATGTTAGAACGAGATGTTCAAATGATGGGTTTTGAGAAGGCAGAAGAATATATAAATGACGATAGATTCTCTCAAATATATAACGATATAAAGCCTACTCTAGCTGAAGGAAATTATTATGAAGCTTTTGAACAATTTATCCTGACGGCGGATGAGTATATGCAATCTCTGCCAGAATCTAATAACATCCTGCATAAATGGTGGTTTCAGGTTGGAGCAGCTCTTCTGCTAGCTGTAATAGTAGTAGGTTCTATGGTGTATAACTCAGGTGGAAGGGTAACTGTAAATAGTCAGACCTATCTGAATCAAAATAACACAAGAATTAATAGTAAGAAAGATACGTTTGTGAATCAGACCGTCACAAAAGTTCGCAAGCCTTCCAATAATAATAGTAGTGGAGGCGGAGTGACCGGCGGTGGAAGGTCATTTAGCGGAGGCGGAGGAAAGTTTTAATCCTTTGCTTATCACGGTATAGAAAGGAATGAGAAGATGTCTTTTTTTAGAGGTCAATTTTCAGATGTAGTAGAGTGGAAAGAATTTAGAGAAGATATGATTTTCTGGAAGTGGAATAACTCTGAGATTAAAAAAGGAAGTAAATTGTTTATTCGCCCTGGGCAGGATGCCGTTTTTTTCAATGGTGGAAGAATTGAGGGGGTATTTGAGGACGAAGGAGAGTACGATATCGAGTCTCAAATTGTTCCTTTCTTATCTACCCTAAAAGGCTTTCGATTTGGGTTTAATAGTGGTATGAGAGTAGAGGTACTCTTTGTAAATACAAAAGAATTTACAGTAAAATGGGGTACTAAAAACCCTATCAATATTCCAACGCCACAGCTTCCAGGTGGCATGCCAATTCGTGCAAACGGAACGTTTAACTTTAAAGTAAATGATTATATGGCATTGATCGATAAGATCGCTGGAGTGAAAAACACGTATGTGGTAGAGGATATAAAAATACGAATCACTTCGGTACTTGACCAGCTGCTCATGAAGTGGATTAGCCGTGAAGGAAAGGATATGTTCAACCTTCAGGCAAATGCTTCCGATATTGCTAAAGGCATTAAAGATGATTTAGACATGCAAATTATGGATATGGGAATGAAAATAACAGGATTTAATATTATGAGTTTTAATTATCCACAGCAAATCCAAGATATGATTACTAAAAATGCTTCTCATGGCATGATTGGAGATCTTTCTAAATACCAGCAGGTGTCAGTAACCGATGCAATGGCATCAGGTAAGCTTTCTGGTTCAGGTGCGGCTTCTGATATGGCAGGTATGATGATGGGAATGAATATGGCTAATGAAATGATGAAGAATATGAACCAATCCAATCCAACTCAAAATCAACAAGCGAGTCAAAATAATCCATCCAGTGGAGGGCAAATGCCTAACTTCTGCCCAAACTGTGGGCAAAAAACAACAGGTGCAAATTTCTGTCCGAACTGTGGACAAAAGCTTGTATAAAATAAAGAGTGTAGACAACTTACTGTCTACACTCTTTTACTAATCCTCTAATTTTAACCCTTTTAGTAGCTCTGCAAATGCGTTATTAACAGGCTCCTCTTGTTTTTGTTCCTTCAAGTACTTCTGAACGGAGCGCTTATCTACTTTTCCGCCACCTTCTTTTTTTCGACGAGCTTCAAATGCAGATAATTTCTCTCGGTGCCCACATTTACAAGTGAAGATTTGCCCTTCTCCTTCACCGCGTAGCTCCATTTTCTTTTTACATTGTGGACAGCGTGCATTAGTGACACGAGCTACATTTTTACGGTGACCACATTCACGGTCTTGGCAGACCAGCATTTTGCCCTTCTTACCATTAACCTCAAGCATTGGTTTTCCACAATCAGGACAGGATTTAGTGGATATGTTATCATGCTTATATTTTTTGTCGCTAGACTTGATATCTGCTACGATTTCCTTAGTATGCTTTTTCATTTCATTAATAAAAACTTCTTTTTTCAGCTTTCCTTTTGCAATTAACTCGAGTTTTTGCTCCCATTCTGCAGTTGTAGCAGGAGATTTTAATTCCTCTGGTACTAGATCGAGCAGCTGGCGTCCCTTAGAAGTTATATAAATATTTTTCCCATCACGTTTTTCGATAAGGAAGGAATTAAACAGCTTGTCGATTATATCTGCCCGAGTTGCAACAGTTCCTAACCCACCAGTAGACTTCAATGTCTCTGCTAGCTTTTTATCGCTTGTTTCCATATACTTCGTTGGATTTTCCATTGCAGACAAAAGCGTGGCCTCTGTAAAACGACCAGGTGGCTTCGTTTGACCCGATGTTTGCATAATCAACTTCGTTTTTAACACCTGTCCTATTTCAATACGTGGAAGAAGCTGTTCCTTTACATCATCAAATGTATCCTCATCATCGTAACGGTTTGCATAAACCTCTTTCCAACCAGCCTGCAGCACAGTTTTCCCTCTAGCAATGAATTTTTCTTTCCCAATTACAGCTTGAAGAGTTAGTTGTTCAAACTCATGAGCAGGGTAGAGGACAGCGAGAAATCTCTTCACGACTAAATCATAAATTTTTCTTTCCTTATCTGTAAAGGCAGAGAAATTTACATAGCCCTCGGTTGGAATAATGGCATGGTGATCAGAAACCTTGCTGTCATCCACGAATGCCTTTGTAGCTTTAATCGGCTTCGCAAGTAGCTTGTTTGCTAGTGTACGATACTCTCCAACAGCACATGCCCTTAAGCGTTCAGGTATGGTGCTGACAATATCAGATGAGATATATCTGGAGTCTGTTCTAGGATAGGTTAATACCTTGTGCTGCTCGTATAGCTTTTGCATGATGTTTAATGTCTCTTTTGCAGAGAAACCAAATATTTTATTGCCATCACGCTGTAGCTCGGTTAAGTCATACAATGCTGGAGCATAAGTTTTCTTTAGTTTTTTATCTATAGCGACAACTGTAGCATCTAGCTTGTTAAGTCCCTTTGTAATCTCATCAACTTTTTCTTTGTTAAAGCTACGACTATTTCCGTTTGCATCCTGCCAGGTTAGCTTCAGGTCTTCCACTGTTTGAGCTTCGATGCCATAATACGTTTGAGGCTTAAAATTTTTAATTTCGTCCTCGCGTGCAGCAACCATAGCAACAGTCGGAGTTTGTACTCGTCCACAGTTCAGTTGTGCATTATATCTTGTCGTAAGTGCACGCGTCGCGTTTAAGCCAATATACCAATCTGCTTCGGATCTTGCCACAGCTGAAGCATAGAGGTTTTCATAGCTTTTACCTGGCTTCAGGTTTTGGAAGCCGTCCTTTATCGCCTTATCTGTAACGGAAGAAATCCACAGGCGCTTCACTGGCTTGTTTACCTTTGCTTTTTCAAGTATCCAGCGAGCCACAAGCTCTCCTTCACGACCTGCATCGGTGGCAATGATAATTTCGTTCACATCTCCACGAGTCAGCTGACTTTTCACTGCATTATATTGTTTTCCAGTTTGCTTCATCACGACTAATTTTAAGCGTTCTGGAAGCATCGGAAGATCCTCTAAATTCCATGTTTTATATTTTACGTCATAGGTTTCTGGGTCAGCTAACGTAACAAGATGCCCAAGTGCCCAAGTGACGATATATTTATCTCCCTCTAAAAAACCATTTCCTTTTTTCGTACATTTCAGTACACGTGCTATGTCACGAGCTACTGATGGCTTTTCAGCAATTACAATACTTTTTGCCATAGATTAACATCCTTTCATCTTACCTTATGATAACTATAGCATATTGGCTTGTTTCGTTTATAAATGTTTGATTACTAGAAATGTTGCCTAAATTTTGCATGAGTAGGTAGACGCAATTTCTATTGCAATTCGACATTACCCTGACACATTTCGAGAGTATAATGTTGAGAAAGTAACTATACTAACAATATAAAAATAGAAGGAACGAATATAGATGGCAAAAATTTTAGTTGTAGAGGACGAATTTGCTATAAGTCAGGTGCTCAGGGCTTATTTAGAAAAGCATGAATACGAAGTGGTGCAATGCTTTTTGGGGAAAAAAGCTATAGAATCCTTCGAAAAGGAAAAACCTCACTTGGTGCTATTAGATATTATGCTTCCAGGGAAAAGTGGATGGACAATTCTAAGAGAAATTCGAAAGCAGGGTGATTGTCCGGTTATTATGCTTACAGCGCTAGGAGAGGTTACTAATCGACTCGAGGGCTTTGAAAAAGGGGCAGATGATTATATTCCAAAACCATTTGATGGGGAGGAAGTGGTTGCGCGAGTGAAAGCCGTGCTTAAACGTTCCAAGGTGGAGGATAGCTCGAAAAGAACGTTTGGCAGTATGCAAATTGATTTTGAAGGACATGTCGTTTACATGGCGGGAAAAATGATCGATTTAACACCTAGAGACTTATCCTTACTACTCTTCTTAGCCGAGCATCCAAATAAAACATTTACTCGGGACCAGCTCATAGAACATGTCTGGGGCTGGGAGTATGAGGGAAGTGATCGAGCGGTGGATCTAGCAGTGAAAAGACTTCGAAAGGCATTAGCTGAATGGCCAGCGGAGGATGGAGAAATTAGGACATTACGTGGATTGGGGTATCAGTTCCATGTTGCGTCCTATTAAACGTGTTTCTCTCTTAGCATACTGGACAAGGAGCTATGTATTAACTTTACTTACAGGATTACTTATCGTTTCTCTGATTTCTGCTTTTTGGATACGTCACACGACAATTGAATACCGATTAGATATGATGGAATTTATGGCCAATGAAATGGTGCATCGCTTAACCAATACAAAAGATTCTATATCCGAGGGAAGTATTCCAGAAGGGTTTGATCGGGAGCGCTTTCGATATCGAGAGATTGAACCAATCATGTACTTGGTTAATATGGAAGGAAATATCGTGTCAACCAATCGTCCTTTTCCTATCCGGAATCCAGCCATGTTCCAAGGGAAGCTGGAGGACAATGAAGACACACAACTTTTCACCTCTGCTGAAGACAATCAGGATTACTATGCAGTAAAGAGAAAAGTTGAGCTTGGAGCAGAGCAAGTGGGCTGGGTGCTCATGGTGGAATCAAAGGAAAGACTTACAAAAATTGACCAGGAATATGGACAGCTTGCAATCTTAATCATTACTCTTGGATTACTGGGCTGGGGAGCTATATATTTTCAGTCCAAGCGGCTATCCAATCCTATAAAGCAAGTCGCAGTGGCCGCACAGCAGGTCCAAGATGGGAATTATCAAGTTAATTTACCGACTCAAATAAAGGAAAAAGAGGTTTATGAATTAGTTTCTTCCTTTAAAGAAATGACAAGTAGATTGCAGCAACTCGAAAAAACGAGAACAGAACTGCTAGCAGGGGTTACCCATGAATTAAAAACTCCTGTGACTGCGATAAATGGTCTTTTGCAGGCAATACAGGATGGGGTAGTGACCGGGAAGGAGGCAGAGGATTTTTTACATATGGCAAAGATTGAGACCACTAAAATGAAAACAATGGTGGGAGATTTACTTGCTTTTAATTCCTTTGCGGTAGATGCGGTCCCTGTTCAGATGAACAGTTACTCTGTTAACCAAATAATCCTAGACGCTGTTATGCAATGGAAGGGAGTACGTGATGGTGAGAAGGAGCCGAGGATTGACTTGCTATCAAATGATATCGAGGTACAGGCTGATCTAATACGAGTGCAGCAAATTATCAGCAACCTTCTTACGAATGCGGAGCAAGCAGCTGTAGGACCATTAGCCATTTCCTTGACTATTCAAGCTGCTAATTCAGTAGTTTCAGTATTTATTAGAGATTCGGGCAGCGGCATTCCAAAAGAAGAGCAAGCTTTTATATTTGAACGATTTTTCCGCGGCGAAGATAAAAAATATGCTATTCGAGGATTAGGACTTGGTTTGCCATTAAGCAAGATGATGGCCCAGTCCATGGGTGGAGATTTGTTCTTAGTTGAAAGCTCACCAAAAGGAACTTGCTTTGAGCTTCAGCTAAGGAAGACAGAACAATGAGAGATTGGATTTCCAATCTCTTTTTTTGATGAATAAGAAAGTAGCTGATTCTAATTCAATTATTATCCTGCTCCTTGTCCTCTGACATCTCTCTGACACAAAGAGAGTTTATAGTATTGGATGTAATAGAAAAAGGAAAGGAAGTTTTAGATGAAAGCAACTGTTAAAAGACAATTTGCCGCATTTGGCCTAGCTGTAGCTGTATTGCTTACTGGCTGTTCCAACGGGTCTTCCACAAGTGTAGCTAAAGTAGACGGCGAGAAAATATCACAGGATGAATTAAATAAAGCAATGCTAAGCCAATATGGGGCCGAGGTTTTAAATACATTAATTTCAAATAAGGTAATTGAATTAGAGGGTGAAAAGGAAAAGGTAAAAGTAACAGATGAGGAAATACAGGCCGAGAAAGAGGAATTAATAGAAATGTATGGTGGAGAAGAATCTTTTGAAGCTATTATGGACTCTAATAATGTAGACGAAGAAGCTCTGCGGGAGGATATTCGAATCTATAGCCTAACTAAGAAGTTGATGGAAAAAGACATAGACATAACGGATGAAGAAATTTCTGCCTATTTTGAAGAAAACAAGGTATCCTTTGATCAGCAGGAGCAGGTGGAGGCAAGTCACATTTTGGTAGAGGACGAAGCAACTGCCATAGAAATAAAAGAGAAGCTCGATAACGGGGAAGATTTTGCAGAGCTTGCAAAGGAATACTCAACTGATACAGCCTCCGCTGAAAATGGGGGAGAGCTAGGATACTTTGCCAAAGGTGAAATGGTAGAAGAATTTGAAGCTACAGCCTTTTCAATGGAAATAAACGAAATAAGCGCGCCTGTGAAAACGGAATACGGATATCATATTATAAAGGTAACAGCGAAGAAGGAAGCGAAAGAAGCTACTCTCGACGAAGTAAAAGAAGACATTAGAGAACAACTTTTTGAGAGTAGAATGAATGAGGAATATTCTTCTTGGTTATCTGCCCTGTTTGAAAAATATGAAATAGAAAATACCTTAGAGCAATGATTAGACATAGCCTCTCTGAGAATCAGAGAGGCTATTTGTTGTGAGGGAGTGGATGGGTTATTTTCAGCATCGCCTAAGTATAGCGTAGTTAAATCAATTCATTTTTTTATTTGGAGGCCGCTTCCGTGGGGGCTGAGGAGCTGGAAATATTTATATTTTTCAAAGTGTTTATACCTTGCATACCCCTTGTAGGTATAATATGATGGAGATAGAGGATAGGAGGTTGATTGCTTGGATAATGTAATGGATGACAGCACTTTAGTAACGGAGGAGCTGTCTTGCAGGAAAAGTCACCATCCGGACCATGTTAAAAAGGATTTGACTAATCGACTGAATCGTATTGAGGGACAAATCAGAGGGATAAGGGGTATGGTGGAGAAGGATGTATACTGCGACGACATTATTACTCAGCTCTCAGCAACTCAATCAGCGTTAAATAGCGTGGCAAAGGTCCTTTTACAAGGGCACTTAAAGGGATGCGTGACCGACCGATTGTCACAAGGCGATGAAGAAGTATTGGATGAGCTTTTGGTTACTATACAAAAATTAATGAGAAAATAATAGGAGGAATCGTTTATGTTAAATCAAGTTACATTACAGGTACAAGGAATGTCATGTGGTCACTGTGTAAAGGCTGTTGAAACAAACGTAGGAAACCTGGATGGCGTTGAGCAAGTAAAAGTTTATTTAGAATCAGGTAAAGTAGATGTTTCTTACGAAGAAAACAAAGTGTCTCTAGATAAAATCAAGGAAACGATCGACGAGCAGGGCTATGACGTTCTATAGGTGAATCTCTTTGTAATTGGCTCTAGCGCCTTCCTCCAATAGGTATAGGCGCTTGTGCTTTTTTATTCAATAATTTATACCCCCTACCCGTATAGGAAAGGTGACAATAACGATGAGTAATCAAGAGAAACAAGCTAGTTTTAAGGTGACAGGGATGACCTGTGCAGCCTGTGCGACTCGAATCGAGAAAGGTTTAAATAGAATGGACGGTGTGCAGGAGGCAAATGTTAATCTTGCGCTGGAAAAGTCTGTTGTACAGTATAACCCTGAGAAAATTTCCGAGCACGATCTAGAAAAGAAAATCCAAGATCTAGGATATGGTGTTGTGAAGGAGAAAAAAGAGTTTGCAATTACCGGGATGACCTGTGCTGCATGCTCGGCCCGAATAGAAAAGGGGTTAAACCGAATGTCCGGAGTTTCTCAGGCGACGGTCAATTTGGCGCTTGAACGTGCTACGGTTGAATACAATCCCACCGAACTCTCTGCTATAGACATTATCCAAAAGGTCGAAAAGCTCGGTTATGGAGCTGTGGATAAATCTGAAGAAATAGAAACGGTAGACTATCGGGAACTAGCGATTCAAAAGCAAAATAGGAAGTTTATTTTTTCATTAATACTATCTTTACCGCTGTTATGGTCGATGGTTGGGCATTTTTCATTTACCTCTTTTATTTACATGCCAGAAATTTTGATGAATCCGTTTGTTCAAATGGCATTGGCAACTCCCGTTCAATTTATCATCGGATGGCAGTTCTATGTAGGCGCATATAAAGCACTTAAAAACAAAAGTGCCAATATGGACGTCCTGGTGGTGCTTGGAACATCGGCGGCTTACTTTTATAGTGTCTATCAAGCTTTCCGCTATATGGGAGAGCATCATGCTGCAGAGCTTTATTTTGAAACGAGTGCAGTTTTGCTGACATTAATCATTTTAGGGAAGCTCTTTGAGGCAAAGGCAAAGGGACGATCCTCGGAGGCAATTAAAAAGCTGATGGGGTTGCAGGCAAAAAATGCTTTGGTAATTAGAGAGGGAAAAGAAATAGAAATTCCAATCGATGATGTAGTAGTAGGCGATGTTCTCCTAGTGAAGCCAGGAGAAAAAATACCGGTCGACGGTGAAATGATCGAAGGTAACAGTGCGGTCGATGAATCCATGCTGACTGGTGAGAGTATTCCTGTAGACAAGAAAAAAGGTGATGCCTTGTTCGGCTCCACCATCAATACTAACGGTTTCATTCAAATGAAGGCTACAAGGGTAGGTAGAGAAACAGCACTTGCGCAAATTATCAAGGTCGTAGAGGAGGCACAGGGCTCAAAGGCACCGATCCAACGCCAGGCAGACAGAATTTCTGGAATATTTGTGCCAATCGTAGTAGGAATTGCGATAATTACTTTTCTAGCTTGGTTCTTCCTAGTTAGTCCGGGAGAGTTTACTCCTGCTCTAGAGGCTTTGATTTCTGTACTCGTGATTGCATGTCCATGTGCGCTTGGCCTTGCTACCCCAACCTCCATTATGGCTGGTTCAGGTAGAGCAGCTGAGTTTGGGATATTATTTAAGGGTGGAGAGCATCTGGAGACCACACAGCAAATTCAAACGGTTATTCTAGACAAGACTGGTACGGTGACAAATGGAAAGCCAACATTAACAGACGTCATTCCTGCTGCTGGATGGTCTAAAGATGATTTTCTCGCATACGTACGAGCAGCAGAAAGGCAATCCGAGCATCCACTTGCAAAAGCGATAGTTGCTGGAGCTCCAAACAGCACATTGCATGCAGAATCATTTGAAGCGATACCGGGTTATGGAGTAAAGGCAACCATTCAAAATCAATTCGTTCTAGTAGGAACTAGAAAGCTTATGCATGAGCATGATATTGACATCAGAGGGGTTCTTGCAGACATGGAAGCTCTAGAGACGCAAGGGAAAACAGTCATGCTTGCAAGTGTAGGCGGAAAGTATGCTGGTATGATTGCTGTTGCCGATACGATGAAGGAATCGTCAAAAAAGGCGATTGAACGCTTACTTGAAATGGGTATAGAGGTAGTAATGATTACCGGAGACAATGCTCGTACTGCTGCAGCAATAGCTGAAGAAGCTGGCATTAAACACTACGTGGCAGAGGTATTACCGGAAGGGAAGGCAGAGGAAGTGAAAAAGCTGCAAGCCTCAGGGAAAAAGGTTGCGATGGTAGGAGATGGGATTAATGATGCTCCTGCATTGGCTGTTGCAGATATCGGGATGGCTATTGGGACGGGAACAGACGTTGCAATGGAAGCGGCAGATATTACACTAATTCGTGGTGATTTAAATAGCATTGCAGATGCTATCTTGATGAGCAGAAAGACGATGAGGAATATTAAACAAAATCTGTTTTGGGCATTTGCTTACAATACGCTTGGAATTCCAATCGCAGCAATTGGGCTCTTAGCACCATGGGTTGCAGGAGCTGCAATGGCCTTTAGCTCTGTATCTGTCGTGCTCAATGCGTTAAGACTGCAACGAGTGAAGCTTTAAGGAGGAGATTCAATGAAGAGATGGATGTTTCTATTACTAATTGGTTTAACTCTATTTATTAGTGCATGTAATGAGGAAACGAAACAGCCAGAGGAAAATGCAGATCATCATGCTCACATGGATCATGAGATGGATGGCGGAGAGGCTCCGAAGGGAATAAAGGCAGCTGACGACCCAGCATTTCCAATAGGCAGTGAAGTAATTATACATGCAGATCATATGTCAGGCATGGAAGGCTCGGAGGGGACAGTTGTTGGGGCATACGATACAACAACGTATTCAGTAACTTATACTTCCTCGGACGGAGAGAAGATAGAAAACCATAAATGGGTTGTCCAGGAAGAACTGAAAAGCCCAGAACAGGAGTATGCAGTGGGAGATACAGTTGAGCTGCTTGCTTCCCATATGGAAGGCATGGAAGGAGCAGAAGCAACGATTGATACAGTAGAAACAGCTACCGTTTACATGGTGGACTTGACTACCTTAGATGGACAGGAACTGAAAAATCATAAATGGATACTCGAAAGAGAATTATCATCCAAATAATGTATGTTTGAATCAACTCCGACAGGGAAACTTGCTAATGAATGTAATAACCTAAGGAGGAGAGCTGAATGAGTACCAAATATGAGGAGTGTATTAAGGCGTGTCAGGAATGCTTAGAGGCATGTAACGTTTGTTTCGATGCTTGCTTAGGTGAGGAGCATGTGAAGATGATGGTGGAGTGCATACGTCTAGACCGAGAATGTGCAGATATTTGTAGTTATGCTGTGCAAGCGATGACTAGAAATAGTCCATTTGCAATAGAAATTTGTAAGCTGTGTGCAGAGATATGCCAGCGCTGTGGTGACGAATGTGCAAAGCATGATCATGACCATTGTCAAAGATGCGCGGAGGCTTGTTACCAATGTGCAGAGGCTTGCCGCAAGATGGCTGCATAAGCTTCAAAGGCTACCGAATGGAGGTAGTCTTTTTTTTATGTATTTATTGTCTAGCATCAGCGCCTTGCCTCACAAGATCAAATCACAGCTATCTCCCATTACTATATTGTTAGATGTGAAAAGCACTATTGTTCAGTAATTTAGTAAAAGAGCAATATGCGACTAAAGAAGTAAAGAAAGCAAGGACAAAAGGTTGTTTGATTATTTTGACAAAATGGTAGAATGTTAGGTACATATAAAGAACGGATGAGAGGGATTAGAGATGAGTTTAGTAAGATTCACTGGTAATGGGATGCTAAATACCCTATCTAGTCAGGAAGCAAACAAATTACGTAAAAATGCTGGGGAAGCCTATAAAAAGCATGCGCAGTATTACCAGCCGAGGCTCCCTTCTTTAGCAGATCTGGAAGATCTTTTATTAGGCAATAAAGACAAGGAAGCAGAGAGTGATGATAGAAAAGATGCCATTAAAGAGTTCCAACAAACAGAAGGCAAAGAAAAGAGGACCCCATATCTATCTATTCAAGCCATTAAGGGGTATTCAAACGAAGAGACCATTGATTTATTAAAAAAGACAAGAAATGAAGCATTATCACAAAAGCCTGTAACGGTGAAAGACTTCCAACTGGCAGCAACTGCTTCTTCAAGAATACAGCATGAGCGGTCACAAATTGTCTTGAACAAAATAGCTGCTACTCAAATTAAACAGGAATGGAAGGAAAGAGAAGCGATTGATCGTCAAGTGGCTAAGCTTCCACCTCTAGAAAAGGAGCTAATTCATCAAAAAAGGCTTTGGGAAAAGGCGATTGAAAGATATACCTATCAAGTAAATCTAAAAAAGCATGGATTTAGTGAGATGGAGCCTAGCTTTTTCCGCACAGCGTAGGGAGTGTCCGATGGGTAAAAATAAAAAGACGAATGCAGTCCGCTTATTAGAACTGCAGAATATACCTCATGAGTTAATAGAGTATGAAGCTGAGGACGGGAAGATAGATGGGATTTCTGTAGCAGAGAAAATTGGATATCCATCCAAGTATGTTTATAAGACTCTTTTGACAACTGCTGGAGCAGGTAAGTACTTTGTCTGCATTATTCCGGTGGATAAAGAGCTGAACCTGAAGAAGGCTGCGAAGGTGGTGGGAGAAAAAAAGTTGGATTTGCTGCCAGTGAAGGAGCTGCTTGCAACAACCGGCTACATTCGAGGAGGCTGCTCTCCCATAGGCATGAAGAAGCTCTTCCCAACCATTTTAGATGAAGCAGCACAGCATTTGCCTTACGTAATTGTAAGTGGAGGGAAAATAGGGCTGCAGTTGAAATTGCCACTGGAGTATCTACTCCAGTCGACAAAGGGAAAGCTTGCTTCGATGTGTTAAAGTCGGAATATCGTTCAGGGGGTACCAGCTGCGATGGCTAAAGAATTCCTACTCACTGCCCCCATTTGCTTGTCGGGGCAGATATAGGCGCTTGCGCTTTTCTTGTTTCCTCTGGAATTTCTTAGTCCTTTTAAAGTGTCGTTTATTAAATTACAATAAAATTAGCGTCCATTCCACTGAGGTGTGAATGGGTTTTTATTTAGATGGAAAGTAAAAGGCGATCCTTTACTTTTCTAAGGAAGAAGGATACATAATGAAGGAACTGGTATGGCGCTGGTTATTTTTTGTTGGTGGGATTACGATGATGTCCTTTGGCATATCGTTAACCATTAAAGGACAAGCAATGGGGATTGGTCCCTGGGATGTCCTACACGTTGGGCTCTACAATCATTTTGGTCTCTCTATTGGGACCTGGGCTATTCTTACCGGAGTGATTATTGTACTGCTCACAATGATTGGGACAAAGAGATTGCCACAGCTAGGAACCATTTTAAATATTCTATTTATCGGATCATTAATAGACTTGTTTAATTGGCTGCTTCCTGATCCGGTCTCTTTCATCGTTCAATTGGTTTGGTTCCTTTTAGGGGTAATCATAATGAGTGTTGGAGTGGGTGTGTATGTTTCTCCTAAGGTAGGAGCAGGACCTCGTGATGCACTCATGCTTATTATCGTGGACAAAACAGGCTGGAGTATTAAAAGGGTAAGAACTGGTTTGGAATTAGTGGTAGCACTTATAGGTTGGGCACTTGGCGGACCTATTGGGCTAGGAACGATTTTGATCGCTTTATTGTTGGGACAAATTGTCCACTATACCCTTCCTTGGTCTCAAAGGCTATTAAAGAAAACGTGCGAATATAATTTATCCTTTCAAAGGGGTGCAGACAATCAAGGGTGATTGTTGCACCCTTTTTACGTTTCAAAGATTCATATTTCGATAGCATTTAGCATACATTAACCATTGAATCAAAGAAAGAAAGGATGACCATTTGAACGGAACAATTACACACTACATGGGGAAGTCTTATACGGGGCAAGGGGTTAAAAGCTTTTACAAAGAAATAATCCAAGAAGCGAAAAAAGTATATTTTTTTAAAGGGCCACCATCCTCTCGATTAACAGAGATACTAAAGGAAGTCTCTTATACAGCTATTCGAAGAGGAAATGATTTGGAATGGTTTTATGATCCTTTGGATGAAGAGGCATTGGAAGCGGTTTACGTGACAGATACAAAAACTCTCTATCTACAAACAGATTCTATCGACCCTACCTATTACGGAGCGGGGCATGAGTGGATACCGTATTATGAGGCATATAATGGAGAAAAGCTTCGCGATATTGGACCTATTATTAAAGAAAAACGGCTTGCCAATGATGTCTGGCTTACGAAAGGTTTACAGGCATTGGCTCGTGCAAAGCTTATTCATGATGAATGGGAGCAGATCAACCTTCCGGCAATGAACTGGGAAGGGATAGATGGTTTACTGAAGGATTTACAGAAAAGCTGTATCGGTAATGTACAGCTACAAAAGAGCGGAAAAACTACTCATCGTTTGATGGGCTCCCTTACACCGCTTGGGGCAAGAGATACTTTTCCATCTATTTCTAAAAACCTGAAAAGCCGTCTTTTAATAAAAGGGATTCCGGGAAGCGGAAAATCCTCTTTCCTCAAAAAGTTCGCTGAGGAAGCGAAGAGTCATGGGCTAGATGTAAGGATGATTTGGTGTGGTCTAGATGCAAACAGTGTGGATGGAATTGTTATTCCTGAGCTTCAATTAAGTATAATAGACGCAACGAATCCACATGTCTATGAGCCAGAGCGAGAAGGCGATGAAATAATCGATTTCTTTACTTGCATAGATGAAAGTGGAATTGAAGAAGATAGACTGGCTAATGTGAAGACTTCCTATTCGAATGAAATGGAGCTGGCTCAGGATTATATTTGCACCTATGCTGCAGAGCAACAGTTAATAAAGGCACTCTATGATTCAGCGATTGACGAGGAAAAGTGGAGAGAGATTCATAATAGAATGCTAGAAACAATAGGGTGAGCGGGTTTCCTGCTCGCTTTTTTTCGTATTTCACGGAAGGCATGGTAAAATAGAGAGGACTATTTTTGTTTGAAAGGAAGATGACTTTGTCCAAAGTACTAAATAGCTTTTTAACAGAAAATCTAGAAGAACTGAAAAATCAAGGTTTATATAATGAAATTGATCCGGTAGAAGGTGCAAATGGCCCAACCATTCAAGTCAGTGGCATGGAGCTTATAAATTTGTCCTCTAACAACTACTTAGGATTAGCGACAAATGACGAGCTTAAAGAAATTGCGAAAAAAGCCGTGGATAAGTATGGTGTAGGTGCTGGAGCTGTCCGTACGATTAACGGAACGCTAGACCTGCACATTAAACTGGAGGACAAGCTAGCAGAATTCAAAGGAACAGAAGCTGCTATCTCCTTCCAATCGGGCTTCAATTGTAACATGGCTGCTATATCAGCAGTAATGGATAAAAATGATGCTATTTTGTCTGACCAATTAAACCATGCTTCCATTATTGATGGCTGCCGCCTATCAAAAGCAAAAATAATTGCATACAAGCATTCCGATATGGAGGATCTTCGTCAGAAAGCAAAGGAAGCTACTGAGTCCGGATTATACAATAAAGTCATGGTAATCACAGATGGTGTATTCTCTATGGATGGAGACATTGCAAAGCTTCCTGAAATCGTAGAAATTGCAAAGGAATTTGATTTAATCACATACGTTGATGATGCGCATGGCTCAGGAGTAACTGGAAAAGGAAAGGGAACAGTAAAGCAATTTGGTTTAGAAAAAGAAATTGATTTTCAAATCGGTACCCTTTCAAAAGCTATTGGGGTTGTAGGAGGGTACGTAGCTGGTAAGAAGGATTTAATCGACTGGCTAAAGGTTCGCTCTCGTCCATTCCTATTCTCTACTGCTTTACCACCAGGTGATGTGGCTGCTATTACTGCAGCGGTTCAAATGATTATGGATTCAACAGAACTTCACGATCAGCTTTGGGAAAACGGAGACTATTTAAAGAAAGGCTTGTCAGAGCTTGGCTTTAATATAGGATCCTCAGAAACTCCAATCACCCCATGTATTATCGGTGATGAAAAATTAACGCAGCAATTCTCGAAGCGTCTTTTCGAGGAAGGTGTCTATGCAAAATCGATTGTATTCCCTACCGTACCAAAGGGCACAGGACGTGTACGTAATATGCCAACAGCAGCTCATACAAAAGAAATGCTAGATGATGCTCTTGCAATCTATGAAAAAGTAGGAAAAGAGCTAGGGGTAATAAAATAAAATGACACAGAGGTAATCGAGTGACAATACTCGATTACCTTTTTTAGATAAGTAAGTTGTCAGGAGCCAAGTATAGAGTATATTTGGAGGCCAGTGATGGCTGAATTGCTGCCACCTCGCCGTTCCCCATTTGCTTATCGGTGCAGAGACAGGCGCTTGCGCTTTTCCTATGACAAGATTTAAAAGATATTTTTTTATATTGACATATATTTAGAATCTCTATACTATATATAATTATACATATAACTTAATAATTAACCATTTATCAAGAGAGACTGAGGGATAAGGCCCTATGACGTCCGGCAACCCCCTGAAGAGGGAAGGTGCCAATTCCTACAGAATGTGTTCATTCTGAAAGATAAATCGACATACACTGCGATGGCCTCTTTCGGTATGAAAGAGGCTTTTTATTATGCTAGAGAGGTGAAATCAATGCTAGCCATTCAACAGGTGACGAAGGTATATGCAACAAAAAAGAAAAAAGTGGTTGGAGTAGACAACGTTTCTCTTCAAATTGAGAAAGGAGAAATCTTTGGAATTGTCGGATACTCTGGTGCGGGGAAAAGCTCTCTTTTACGCTGTATCAATCTGCTCGAGCGTCCGACTAGCGGTTCCATTTTCGTAGACGGGGTTGATTTAACCAGCTTAAAGGGAGAAAAATTGCGTTTAGCAAGATTGAAAATAGGAATGATCTTTCAGCATTTTCATCTAATCAGTCAAAAAACTGTTGGAGAAAATATAGCATTTGCTCTGAAGGCTGCCGGTACTCCTTCCCAGAAAATTCTTAATCGAGTAAAAGAGCTGCTCGAAATGGTAGGGCTGGAGGATAAGAAAGACGTGTATCCTTCCCAACTTAGTGGAGGCCAGAAGCAGCGAGTAGGTATAGCAAGAGCATTAGCCAACAACCCATCTATACTACTTTGTGATGAGGCAACCTCTGCGCTTGATCCAAAAACGACTCTTTCAATCCTTCATTTACTCAAGAAGATTAATAGGGAGCTGAACATAACGATTGTATTAATCACCCATGAAATGAATGTGGTGAAGGAAATCTGTGACCGGATGTGTGTGATGCAGGATGGTCGAGTAATTGAAGAGGGGGCTGTTTACGATATCTTCGCCTCCCCAAAGGAACCATTAACGCTTGAGTTTATTCGTAGCGTTGTATCCTTTGACATACCTGCAGCGATTCTAAGTGAAGTGAAGGGACAACTGGTAAAGGTGCTTTTCAAAGGTAATGTTGCTGGAGAAGGCGTCATCTCTGATACGGTACAACAGTTTGACGTTCAGGGTAATTTCTTACATGGAACCATTGAATACATTCAGGATAAACCTCTAGGGATATTTGTGATGGAGTTAAAAGGAAGCAGAGACGATATAAACAGAGCGATTACCTACATGGGTACACGCGGAGCGATAGTGGAGGTGATCAACCATGACATTTGACTTCAATCATTTTGTTAGTATGCTTCCAGATATATGGAAGGCCTTTGGAGAAACAATGCTAATGATTGGTATATCACTTGGCATAGCGATAGTTATCGGATTACCTTTAGGGGTTATTCTTTTTATAACAGATAAAGGTCTTTTTTGGGAAAATCGCTGGGTGAAGGGAATTCTTGGATTTATTGTGAATATGATTAGATCTATTCCTTTCATTATCCTGTTGGTTGCTTTGTTCCCGCTCACTGATTTAATTGTTAATACGACAATTGGTCCTCTAGCGGCAAGTGTATCTCTCTCAGTAGCGGCCATTCCTTTTTTTGCAAGGCTAGTGGAGAACTCCCTTCGGGAAATTGACAAAGGGGTAATTGAAGCGTCTATTGCAGTAGGGGCCAAACCTTGGATGATTATTTGGGAGGTTTTATTGCCCGAAGCAAAGGCAAGTGTGGTGCAAGCCGTTACATTAACAATTATAAGCTTAGTCGCTTATTCTGCTATGGCAGGAGTAGTAGGTGGCGGAGGTATTGGTGACCTAGCGATCCGTTTTGGTTATTACCGATATGACGATACGATCATGATTGCGACCGTTGTCATTTTAATCGTAATAGTTCAAGTCATTCAGCAAACGGGAGACTTGATTGCAAGAGCAATCGATAAACGATAAGGAGTGGAGAAGATGAAAAAATTATTGGGAGTATGTTTGATTGGATTGTTAGCATTTGTGTTAGCGGCTTGTGGTGATGAAGAAGGCGGAGCAGATAGCAAATCTATTAAGCTAGGAGCAACGGCTGGACCATATAGTGATATGCTGAAAAAAGCAATCATCCCTCAATTAGAAGAGAAGGGATATGAAGTGGAACTAACGGAATTCAGTGATTATATTCAACCGAATATTGCTTTAAATAAAGGGGATATTGATGCTAACTTGTTTCAACATACAATTTATCTGGAAAACTTTGAAAAAGAAAACGAAATGGACCTAGAAGCTTTAATCCTTGTTCCAACAGCACCAATGGGATTTTTCTCAGAAAAGTTTAAATCGGTAGAGGATATTACGGATGGAGCAACTGTTGCACTTCCAAATGATCCTGTTAATGCTGCTCGTACATTACTAACGTTGCAGGAACAGGGGCTAATTGAAATTGACCCAAACATAGAAGAGCTAAAAGCATCTGAAAAGGATGTAATAGTAAACAATAAAAACTTAAAATTCCAGCCTTTAGAAGCAGCCGCTTTACCACGTGCAATTGGAAGTACAGATATCACTGCTGTTCCAGGTAATTTTGCATTAGCAGCTGGCTTAGATCTGTTAGACGCAATGTTTCTTGAAAATATGCCTGATCAATACCGTAATGTAGTGGCAGTGAAAGCAGATCAGAAAGACTCGCAGCTTGCAAAGGACATAAAGGAGATCGTAGAGTCAGAGGAGTTTGATAAGACAATTGATACAGAGTTCCAAGGATTTGGAAAACCCGAATGGATGAAAAATAGATAAAATAAGGCAACCACCGTTTTGAAGGGAGTATCCATAATGGACACTCCCTTTTCTGCTTTATACTGCCTGATAATGCTGTATGGAATAATACAGAGAATATTTTTGTACGCCCTTTGCATGTGAAATACTTAAGCTAGCTTCCTTCTCATACAACAGCCTATCTCCTTTTTCCTTTGCAATCAACGCCTCAATAGCATGCTTCATCCAAAGACTTTTTAGCTTTACATCTTTGATAGAACGAGCTTCCTCATAATTACCTTTTAACACTTCTACGTATGCTATGTAATAGGAACGCAAGGGCTCCTTTGAAATTTGCTTTGCAAAAGATTCTGCGCGTGAGACATTTCCTTCATAAACCGCAAGCATTGTTTTATACACCTCTTGTATATATGGCGATTTATAACTTATTAATACTTCTTGAATTGCTTGCATTATTTTTTCCCTATCCTCAGTTTTAATTGCTAGTGGCAATGCGAATAAGGGATTCTTTTTATGTTTAATCAAATGTCTCTCTATTCTTTTTAAATTATTGGACCAATATACAGTATGCAGCTGTGGACCAATTTGTATAAGGAAATAAAACAACATAATGGTAATAAAAATTAACCAAAAAGGCAGCTCATAAAATAGCATAGTAAATGTTAATAGAACACCAAGTATAAATATAAAAACTAATTGTAATATTTTCATAGAGATCCTCCTTATACATATTATAACAGGGAGTTAACAGTTTATAGGTTGTATTTTACCAATGAACATAATATAATTAGCAACATAAAAACCTAGTGTTATCAATGTTTTATTAATATAGAGTGTACTTTCTAAAAATACAACTGTTTTTGAAAGGAAGATAATGGTGAAAAAGATAATCGTAACAGGGGCTTTAGGACAGATAGGGTCAGAACTAACCACTAAGCTACGAAAAGAATATGGTGCTGATAATGTGTTGGCTACTGATATTAGACATATATCCTCTCCTGTAACAGAGGGGGGGCCATTCGAACTTCTAGATGTTACTGATGGGGAGAAAATGCATCAGCTTGCAAAGGATTTCCAAGCAGATACAATGATTCACATGGCTGCCTTGCTATCTGCAACTGCTGAAGCTAAACCACTGTTAGCTTGGAACCTGAATATGGGAGGACTAGTGAACGCTTTAGAGGCATCTCGTGAATTGGGCATGCAATTCTTTACGCCAAGCTCTATCGGAGCGTTTGGCCCGTCTACTCCAAAGAAAGACACACCACAAGATACCCTTCAACGACCTACGACCATGTATGGGGTGAATAAGGTATCCGGTGAGCTATTATGTGACTACTATTTTCATAAGTTTGGATTAGATACAAGAGGAGTACGATTCCCAGGACTGATCTCGAATGAGACGCTACCTGGAGGAGGGACTACCGACTATGCAGTGGACATTTATTATAAAGCATTGGAAAGCGGTACTTACACTTCCTATATTGCTGCTGGAACGTACATGGATATGATGTATATGCCGGATGCATTGCAGGCTATTGTTGACTTAATGGAAGCTAATCCCGCGAAGCTGATACACCGTAATGCATTTAACGTAACGGCAATGAGCTTTGAGCCCGAGGAAATCGCGGCATCTATTAAAAAAGTAATTCCAGACTTTACCATGAACTACCACGTTGATCCAGTCCGTCAAGCGATAGCAGACAGCTGGCCTGACAATATAGATGCAACCGCAGCGAAAGAAGAGTGGGGCTTTACTTATAAGTATGGTTTAGATGCAATGACCCGAGACATGATTGAAAAGTTAAAAGTAAAGCAAGTAAATGCTTAAATAGAAAGACTATGCCGGTGCACGGCATGGTCTTTTATTTGCAATAAAGAAAAAAGTTTTTCCAGTAAATTTCCGTTTAGCGACTAAATAGATTATGAGAGATACTAAAGCAATTAAATCATGCAAAAACAAAGCGTAACTTCCATGGAACTTCCAAAACTTGCGGACTTTCTAGAAATACCAGCGTTCCTGACTGGTTACTTGCGCAGGATTGTGGATTACTTGCACTTCCTTGTCCAATACTTTAGATTACAGCCATTTTACTTGCAATAATTTTCTAGGCAGTATCTCCATAAAAAAAGCCTAAACCAGTAAAGGCTTAGGCTAGGTTGTTTTAAAATAAAATATGTGCAGCTGCTGCAATGATAGGGAATGAAATTAGTGTTCTCAGTAAGAAAATTATGACTAAGTCCTTAAAATTAACTGGAATCTTAGAGCCTAGTAGCAAGCCACCAACCTCTGACATATAAATCAATTGCGTAACAGACATCGTTCCAATAAAGAAGCGGGTCATCTCCGAATCAATGGAACCACCTAGAATAGATGGGAGGAACATATCAGCAAATCCTACAACCATCGTTTGTGCTGCTTCTGCTGCTTCTGGAATCCCAAATAGCATGAGCAAAGGCTCGAATGGCTTTCCTAAAATAGTGAAAACGGGTGTGAATTCCGCTAGCATCAAAGCAATAGTACCGAATGCCAATACGACTGGAGCTACGCCGATATACATATCCAAGACATTTTTCAAACCATCTGTGAAAAAGCGAGAAATCGATCGATTCTTGTCCGCTGTTTTCAATGCGTTTTCTAAGCCATGTGTAATGGCATTATAGTTTTCAGGATACTTTTCTGCATCTAAATCTAAAGGCTTTCCGTTGATATAGGTATCTTCTTTTCCTTTTAACGGATAAATGCGGGGCATGATAAATGCCAAGACAATTCCACAAAGTAACACAGTTAAATAGTAAGGAAGGAAATATTCACTCAGATCTAACTCTTCTAGTACCACGATACAGAACGTGATGGAAACGACGGAAAAAGTAGAACCAATAATAGCTGCCTCTTTTTTCGTATAATAGCCATCCTCGTATTGTCTAGCTGTCAGCAGAACACCGATCGTTCCATCTCCAACCCAAGAGGTAAGGGCATCTACTGCCGAACGACCTGGAAGCTTAAATAGTGGTCGCATAACCTTCACCATCATCGTCCCAAAGAATTCAAGCAAGCCATAATTTAAAAGTAAAGGAAGCAACAGCCCCGCAAAAAGGAAGATGGTAAATAGGAAGGATACTAATCCATCGGGAGCTAATAGTGTTCCTCCCGTATTTTCATTCCAAATTGCTTCCGGTCCGATTTGGAAAATAATCAAAACTGCAAATACTGCACCCACCACACGAGTAATTGTCCAAAAAATAGACACTTTAAATAGATTGTTTACAAAGTTATTTTGTTTTGGAATGAATAAAAAGAGAAGCGAGCCAATAGCTGCCACTAGTAAGGTAACAAGAGCTATCCAATGAACAATGGGCTCTAACACCCCTGCTAATAGACTTGCAAACCAAGCAACCGGAATTTTTAACTCTCCGTCAATGGAGAGAGGTATCATAAATAAAATAATCCCTGCAATAGATGGGAGAAGAAACAATAGCCATGTCGATAAAGAAAATTTCTTCAAGCGTAATACCCGCTTTCTATATTTGTATAGTTATACAATATCAAATGATATTTATTCACATAATAAATCACTTGGTTTAGTAAGTCTATAGCTTATAGGAAAGTCCTATTATTCGAAATCTTTTTGAAAGTCATACGTATAAAAGCGCTCGTAGTGAAGCCAATTCTCCGCCTCTGGCTCTCCATCTGCAAGTCTTTTTTCCATTTCCTCTAGCATCCATGCAGTCTGAGAGATATGTGCTCTCATAGCACCTAGCTTCTCCACTGATGATCCTTCAATGTTATGAACGATATCAGGCTCTCCCAATATTTCCTTGGAATTGTTAGAAAATGCCACAGCATAAATCTTTGGTCGGTCCTGGGAAGCCATTCGACGAACAGCTCGTATAACGGCTCTACCAGTTGCATCATGATCTGGATGAACAGCAAAATTTGGATAGAAGGTGATAATCAAAGAAGGATTAGTATCATCTATAAGGGACTCCATCATCTTCACCATTTTCTCATCATCTTCAAATTCGACTGTTTTATCTCTTAGCCCCATCATACGTAAGTCAGTGACACCCATTGCTTCAGCAGAGGCGATTAACTCTTTTTTGCGAATCTGAGGTAATGTTTCTCTAGTTGCAAAAGGAGGGTTACCTAAATTTCGTCCCATCTCACCTAGCGTAAGACAAGCATAGGTAACTGGAATTCCTTGTTTTACATATGTAGCAATAGTTCCTGAAACACCAAATGCCTCATCATCAGGATGAGGGAAAATCACTAATACACTTCGTTCCATTGGTAAACTCATTGGTTGTGCCTCCTTAATATGTAAATGGCGTTCGGCTTATTTCTAAAGCTACTGCAAGCTTGCCGCTTTGATCATGCCCTGCCATTAACAATCTTCCGTGTTCATCCAATTCAAAATGGGTGATCCCCTGAGCATATACCCATCCATGGGGAAGCTTCAACCCAACTCGGTGTGGGGATTCTCCTGCAACCTTACCAAGCTCATATCGAAGCACAACATTTCTTATAAATGCTCCTGCATTAAATACCTGATCATTAAAATGTGTAGCATATGCTCCATTGGTCGTTTCCAGATGAATATACACATCCTCGTTTGCAAAGGAGTTAATTAGCTCCTGTAACTGTTCAATATTCACCAGTTCCATCATTTATTGCCTCCTAGTTTTACTGTCTGTTAATAGTATAATGAAAAAAAGTCCACCATGCGAATGATTGAATTGAACACCTAAGAAAAGCGCAAGCGCCTATGTCTGCCCCGACAAGCAAATGGAGGACGGCGAGGAGGCTACGCCACCACAGTCGGCATCTATTTGACCTCGAGGGGCAAGGCGCTGGAGCTGGACAATAGAAAAGCGCAAGCGCCTATGTCTGGCCCGACAAGCAAATGGAGGACGGCGGCACGGAAGGAAAACTAAGAACGTCACATCGTGTGACAACGTTTTCCTGACC
>CAKQHO010000021.1 GCA_934234185.1 uncultured Psychrobacillus sp.
ATCGATAGGACAAATAGTTTCCCCTACGTTAATGTCCTCCATACCGGAGATTGCGATTAAATCACCAGCAGAAGCTTTTTGAATTTCTACACGTTTCAATCCAAAGAAACCAAAGATTTTTGTTACACGGAAGTTTTTAAATGATCCGTCTAATTTCATCAATGAAACCTGTTGGCCAACTTCGATTGTCCCACGGAATACGCGCCCAATTCCAATACGCCCTACATAATCATTATAATCTAGTAAGGAAACTTGGAACTGAAGTGGATCTTCACTATTATCGATTGGTGCTGGAATTTTCTCTACGATAGCATCATAAATAACCTGCATGTTTTCTTCTTGATCAGCAGGATCGTCCGAAAGACTAGCTGTTCCATTAATACCAGATGCATAAATAACAGGGAATTCTAATTGTTCGTCATTTGCATCTAATTCGATGAATAATTCAAGGACTTCATCCACTACTTCAGCAGGACGAGCAAAATCACGGTCAATTTTGTTTACCACTACGATTGGTTTAATGTTTTGCTCTAAAGCTTTCTTCAACACGAATCGAGTTTGTGGCATACAACCTTCATATGCATCCACGATTAATAGAACACCATCTACCATTTTCATGATACGCTCAACTTCTCCTCCGAAGTCAGCATGTCCAGGTGTATCCAAGATGTTGATTTTTGTATCTTTATATTGAATGGCAGTATTTTTAGCTAATATCGTAATACCACGCTCACGTTCAATATCACCAGAGTCCATTGCTCTTTCTTCTACGTGCTCGTTTGAACGGAACGTACCAGATTGTTTTAATAATTGGTCAACTAACGTTGTTTTACCGTGGTCAACGTGTGCTATAATAGCTATGTTTCTTAAATCTTCACGTAATTTTGTCATATTTCCACTCCATATTCTTTTTTCGACTCCATAACTGTGTTATTATATCACAAGTAGGATGAAGATAATATTATTTTTCACTATTTTTTTGGAGGCTAGCAAAAATGGGTAATATCAAATGGATATTTGTACTGTATTCCCTAGGTGCAATGGTTTCTATGGGCTTAATAGGAATTGCTATTGCTTTACGAAATGTTCCGTTAGCATTTCTTTTCCTTGCTCTACTTTTTGTTGTAATGGGCTTTGGCTTCAAGACAAAAAAGAAAATGCGCGAAAAGGGTTTACTATAAAACGATTCAGCAAGAAGATTCTTCTTGCTGATTTTTTTATTTAATTAGATGAAAGGCTGTGCATTCCTTACGACTGCTCGCTTCCCTCTCTAAAATGTCTGTCTAGAGCATACATCAACTAGACTGAAGGTTCCTGTTTTTTCCCAAAAACTTAAGTAGTGGCACCTTGTATCTACAAAAACAATTTTATACTTTTTTCCATAAAATATAATTAGATAGCAATTCCTCGTGTAAGCCGGGCTTTGAAATGATGAAGGAGCTTTTTTCTAAGAGATTGATAGATTCATTCTTTAAAGTAGTAGCGACGGCTCCTACTTCCTTGGCGATGACCATTCCACCCGCTATATCCCAAGGTGCTAATCTCATAGACATATAAGCATCCAGTCTTCCAGTAACTACATAGGAGATTTCAATCGCTGCCGATCCAAATGACCTTGTAGCTCTCGCATCCCGAAGCAGTTGAAGCATCCCCTCATGCTCCACGTAACGATTTGGAGCAATCCAGCTTGCATTTACTCCAACAACAGACTGGTTGACTGTCGTGCTTTCTAAGGGTGAAATTCGAACATCATTGACATAAGCTCCCTCATTTAAGGTGGCGCTTGTTAACTCATCCTCCATCACATTATAAATATATCCAAGGACACCTACTCCATCTTTAAAAATCCCTAAAGAGATAGCGAAATTTCGTTTAAAGTGTATAAAGTTAGTAGTACCATCTATTGGATCAAGAATCCAGACATATCCTTTTAAATCAGTAAATATATCACCAAAGCCTTCTTCTCCAAGGATGCGATGCTCTGGGTAATCTTTACGGATATTTTCTATAAAAAATTTCTCCGTTTCTTTGTCAATGTTGGTAACTAAATCATTAGCAGCCTCTTTGGACTCTATAATAAGCTCGGAAGAAAATGAAAGTCGGATATTGTTAGCTGCTTGCTTAATGAGTGATTTGGCATATTTGTCTAAAGTATATAAGTTCATGTACAGCTTCCTTTCTACAACCATTTCTTCTAGTATAAAGAAAAAAACACCCGCTGTCGTTTGCTAGCATGGTGTCTTTTTATTTATTGTGTCAGTCGAGTGCATTAAGCTCTTCTAACAGCTTGTGTAATTCATTCAGCTGATTTTTGGTTTCTTTTATTTCATCCTCATCGTTCTTTTGCATGGCATCATATAAAGTTGCAAGCTGATAATCCAATTCTAACTTTAGGGTTTGGATTTTTTCCTTTTCCATGTCATATTTACGGATAATATGCACAACCTGTCTCATAGTTAACACACCTTTCTCACTTGTGATATCTCAATATTCGGAACTTTTATTTTACATTATGCAATAGGTCACTACGTGTTGATTAATTTAACTACTTACAAGATTTTTACCCAAAAATCCGCTAAAATAAACATAGAAAGTGAAAGGAGTCTTGATATGAGCAAAACTTTTTGGAATAAATCAGACTTTGAGGTATTTGAAATAGAGGGTCTTGAGAATAGGATGACCGCTTTAATTGATCGTATCCGCCCCAAATTTGAGAAATTAGGGGAAGAATATAGCTCTTACTTTTCAGTGGCTCTAGGCAATGAATATTTCCCCCACGTCGCTAAGCATGCACGTCGTTCAGTAAATCCTCCTAAGGATAGCTGGGTGGCTTTTGCGCCATATAAAAGAGGATATAAAGCTTTACCTCATTTTCAAATCGGATTATGGGGGACACACCTTTTTATCATTTTAGCTGTTATTTATGAAGCGCCTGATAAGCAAGTAATAGCAGAGCGGTTATTAAACAAACAAAATCTCTTCACCAAATTACCGGCAGATTTTATTGTTTCTGGAGATCATATGAAGCCAGAGGCATTTCCTATCCAGGAAGCGAAGGAAAACCAAATAGAGGAGCTTTTGGTTAGATTACGGGATGTGAAAAAGGGAGAGTTCTTAGTTGGGAAGCATATTCCAGCTGAACAGGCTATCACATTATCTGAAGAAGAATTTTTATCGACTGTAGAAGATACATTTGATAAGCTGCTGCCTATCTACAAGGCAATGGTACAAATGAAATAAATACACATGTATATAAGGAATGATAAATCGCTCTAACTACTTAAGTAAAGAAAGGCGTCCAAAGGTTTTTAACCCTTTGGACACCTTCATTTATCCTTTAATTAACGTGTGATCATCTGATTCCTTCATTTTTTTAATAATAGGGTAGCTAGAGTAGCCACTCTCTTTTTCAAAATCACGAAAATATGTTTTTTCCTCCGCCATCGAAGGAACGATTTCTTTAAATCGTCTATACTTTTGCATTAATACCTCTCGCTTAACGCCCTTTTCGTAGGCATCCTCAATCGCTTCAAAAAACTGTACTACATCCACTATTTCCTCAGTGGACCAATCCAGTGAAAAAGGGTAACTATATTCCATATGCGAACCTCTCCTATAAACTCCATTTTTGACGTATTTCCATAGCTTCTTGAACCATTCTATTAATGAGCTGCTCAGTCGAAGGTATGTCTGTAATCATCCCAATTGCTTGACCCGCCCAGCCAAAGCCCTGATCCTCCAATCCATTATAAATGAATTGCTTGTTTGCTTCCCCACTTATATAGTCTTTTAACTGTTCATAAGTAGGACTTTCTCTCTCGAGCATTAAAATTTTATCTGTCCATTCGTTCTTTAAAGCCCTTGCTGGCGCTCCTAAGGATCTTTTTATTACTACTGTATCATTTTCATCTTTCGTTAATATGGCTTGTTTATAGGCTTCAGATGCATGCACACATTCCTTCGTTGCAATAAATCTTGTACCCATTTCAATTCCTTCTGCTCCTAATGCATGTGCAGCCATCCAGCCACGACCATCTGCTATACCTCCGGAGGCAATAACAGGAATAGATACTGCGTCTACAACCTGTGGTATTAACACAAGTGAGCCTACGTCGTCCCGTCCGAGATGACCTCCTCCTTCTTGTCCTACTACCATTACCGCATCCGCACCTAACTGCTCGGCCTTTTTCGCTTGCCGCTTTGCTGCTACAAGTACTAACTTTTTAATCGTTGTGTTTGCCAGCTTCTCTAAAATTGGAGAAGGATTTCCACCAGTCATGGAAATGACAGGCACATCCTCCTCTATGGCTACTTCGAGCATATGCTCATATGGCCTTCCTGTTTGCCCAATAGCATAATTTACACCGAATGGTTTATCTGTTAACCGTCTAACACGTCGAATTTCCACTCTCAGTTCCTCTGGAGTTTTTAAACTCATAGCAGTGATTTGGCCCAGGCCTCCCGCATTGGAAACTGCCGCGCAAAGATCTGAATAGGCGAGATAAGCTAACCCACCCTGGATGATGGGATATTGAATGTGAAGTAAATCTGTTACCCGTGTTTGAAATGACATTTTCTCTCCCCCTTTTCATTAAGTGTAATGAAACCCAAAAAAGGTTTCAAATACTAAGATTTTATATAGTAATACTTTTCCTAAAATGCTATAATTCACTTGTTTTAAAAAAAGTTCCAATTCTCTTAGTAGAATGAAAAATTATGTTTAGAGGTGGTATTAGCATTGTCACAATTAGAAACTCCTATTTTCGATGCTTTATTAAAGCACCGGAACCGTCATCCCATCCAGTTTCACATACCTGGACATAAAAAGGGTAAAGGGATAGACCCAGCATTTCGTGAATTTGTCGGAGATAATATCCTTTCCATAGATTTGATAAATATTGCTCCATTAGATGACTTACACTCTCCAAAGGGAGCCATTAAAAAAGCACAGCAGTTAGCAGCAGAGGCCTTTGGCGCTGACGAAACCTTCTTCTCCGTTCAAGGAACAAGTGGTGCTATCATGACAATGATCCTTACTATCTGCGGGCCTGGAGATAAACTACTAGTACCAAGAAACGTACATAAGTCTATTATGTCCGCGATTGTGTTCGCAGGAGCAATTCCAGTATTCATTCATCCGGAAGTAGACAAAGAGTTGGGAGTATCCCATGGTATCTCTGTAGAATCAGTAGAAAAAGCTTTGAAGACACATCCAGATGCAAAAGGCTTGTTAGTCATTAACCCAACTTATTTTGGACTAGCTGCAGATTTAAAGAAAATTGTAGATTTAGCACACGCTAAAAATATTCCTGTAGTAGTGGATGAAGCTCACGGCGTACATATCCACTTTCATGATTCCTTACCAATCTCAGCGATGGAAGCAGGTGCTGATATGGCAGCTACCTCTGTACATAAGCTTGGAGGTTCTATGACACAAAGCTCTGTTCTAAATGTAAAAGAGGGGCTAGTGTCCTCTAAAAGAGTGCAATCTATTTTATCTATGCTAACTACAACCTCTACCTCCTATCCATTGCTTGCGTCTTTAGATACAGCTAGAAGACAACTGGCGATTCATGGAGAAGATTTAATTGGCGATGCGATAAGACTTGCAAAGGACACTCGTAAAAGAATCAATGCAATTCCCCATATCCATTGTGTCGGGGAAGAAATTTTACAATCCTCCGCAACTTTTGATATGGATCCTACTAAGCTATTAATTAGTGTTAAAAATTTAGGTATCACAGGCTTTGACGCAGAAATATGGCTTAGAGAAAAAGCGAATATAGAAGTAGAGCTTTCTGATTTATATAATATTCTCTGTTTAATTACACTTGGAGATACAAAAAAAGAAGCAAACCTTCTAGTAAATGCACTAAATAGAATGGTAGCCGCTCATGAATCGGAAGCTGTAGTGGTAGAGCCTTCTGTAACTCTTCCGGAAATACCTGGGCTTGCTATGTCTCCGCGAGATGCTTTTTATGCGAAAACCGAATCTGTACCTTTAGCACAGGCAGCGGGCAGAATTTCTGCAGAATTTGTTATGGTCTATCCTCCAGGAATTCCGATTTTTATTCCCGGGGAAATAATTACTCAAAATAATATTAACTACATTAAAATGAATCTGGAGGCTGGCTTACCTGTTCAAGGTCCTGAAGATGATACGTTAGAAACGATTCATGTGATAAAAGAACAACAGCCAATTTTCTAAGCAGTTGGAGAAGAACGATTCGTTTTTCTCCTATTGCTTTTTATTACCGCTAAACTTCCACAGTCGCTTCATTCCTCCCCTGATTTTAGTTATCGCTAATTCTCCTCATTAACAACTTTTGTTGAAGTTTACTAGTAAAAAAGGGGTGACAAAGCATTTTGACATGCTTAAAACACGTGATTATAAAGAGGTTTGATAGCAAACATCCCAATTTTTAAATACTGTTGATATTAGAAGGAGCGATAAAAATGAACCTTAATAAACAAATTAAAAAGTACCGAACTAGAGAACAGCTTTCCCAAGAAGAATTAGCAGAAAAACTATATGTTTCACGACAAACTATTTCTAATTGGGAGAATGAAAAAAGCTATCCAGACATCCATAATTTGTTACTAATGAGTGTTCTTTTTAACGTATCCTTAGACGATTTAGTGAAAGGGGATGTTGAAATCATGAAAAATGAAGTTAAAAACGCTCAATTGAATAATTGGGCAATCGCTATGGGGGTATCTGCATTTTTTGGGGCCATATCAATTGGGCCAATAATGACATACTTAGGAGCGAAAGGATTGCTCCTATCATTGGCATTATTTGGATATTCTTGGTATTCTGCGAATAAGATTGAAAAAATCAAGAAAAATCATCATTTAAAATCATTTAAAGAAATCTTAGCTTTCCTAGAAGGTCGAAACCTTTCAGAGGAAGAAAAAATCAAGAGCAAGAAAAATGATAAATATCTCACAGTCTTAATAGTGATTTTATCTGCTGTTATTTCAGGAGCATTAGCATGGTTAAGTCTTTCTATTTTTGATTGAATCCTACAGTATATTGACTAACAAAAGAGCTTGGAGAACATCTCCAAGCTCTTTCATGTTATATTTGCTATGTTATAAAAGCAATGCAAATAGAGGGCAAATAAATGCTCCCAGAACTGCACTAAGGGTCATTCCTACCGTGCCCATTGTCAAAGTCGCTTCCCCGTATTCTGCTAGTTTAGATACTCCTATCCCATGGGATGCGCTCCCCATGGAAAGACCACGACTTATTGCACTTTGAATGCCTCCATATTTAAACAAAATTGGACCGAATAACGCACCTATTAGGCCTGCGATTATAACTAGCACAGCCGTGAGAGTAGGTATCCCACCGATGCTTTCACTTATCGGCATGGCAACAGGTGAGGTGATCGATTTTGGCAAGAAGGACAGTAATATTTCCTTATCGAATGCAAACAACTGCGAAAAGACTGTAATACTAATCATTCCTGACAAAAGGGCTACGATTACGCTTAAAAGGATAACAGACTTATATTTAACTAATTTCTCTTTGTGCATATATAACGGATATGCCATGCTTACTACAGCTGGCCCAAGCATGCCATCTATCCACTTTGCTCCAGACATATAAGTATCATAAGATATGTCTAGCAGTATTAAAACGACTACAATAATCGTGGTTGTGGTTAAAATAGGCAAAAGAAAAGGATAGGTGAACCTTTTATATACAAGGGTCATAAACAAAAACAATACTATTGTTACCACCACTACTCCAACACTCATCATAAAGCAGTTTCCTCCTTTTTCCCTTTCTTTAGGAAGAACTCACATAACCGTCCAGTAACAAAAATAGTAAATACCGTGCTAATCATCAAGGAAAGGAGCATCCACCCACCTGTTTTCGAAAGAAACTGTGGATATTCTATAATACCTACAGTTGCAGGAACGAAAAAAAGAGCAAGAAATGCTAATAAAAATCCAGCTCCCTCTTTTATAAAATCAATGGATACAATTCCTAATTGCAAACAAGCAAACAATAAAATTAGCCCAACGATACTTCCTGGAAAAGGTATAGAAAGAAACTGAACAAGAAGGGTACCTAAAAGAGAGAATAAATATAAAAATAGTATTTGAAAAACTATCAAGCCAATCTTTTTCATATGTACTTTAAAAGAGCTCTTTTAAAGTTCCACCTCCATTGTTATATAAGAATAGAAAATATTTTACGCCTGCTCCTCTTAATTGTCTACGAAATAAGAAAAAAAGATATAGTTACAAATAGGATGTAAAACCTCTGCGAAAATCACAGAGGCAGCCTCTTATATTCCTTTAATCGTTTTCGGATCAATAAATCCATAGCCTTTTGCACGGAGTCCCTCTACAATTTTCGGCAAGGCTTCTGCTGTCCATGCGCGATCATGCATTAATAGATTTGCACCATCTGTTAAATAAGGGGTATTCACCATAATGTCAGCTAAACTATCAGCCTCCATATATTGTTTTTCCCAATCATAGCCGAATGTCCAATTCATAAGCACCATACCCTCTTGCTCCACAAGCGACTTACTATAGTCTGTATTTACCCCAAAAGGAGCTCGGAAAAATACTGGTTTTTCACCAGTTATTTGTTCAACCTTTTCATTCACCTGTAAAATTTCATCTCTTTGCTTTTCCTCTGTGCTATCTTTTAGATTGGCATGCGTTTGTGTATGGTTTCCAATTGCGAAGCCCATGTCATAAATAGTTCTAAGGTTTTCCTGCTGTTCCTCCGAAGCAAGGAAGTGTCCATTTACAAAGAAAATAGCCGGTACCTCTAGTTCCTTTAACGTTTTCGCCATCTCTACAGCATTTTTATCAGGCGCATCATCGATTGTCACTAATACTACCTGTGAATCTGCGTCTTCTATAGGGTCAAGTGTCCAGTTTGCAGAATTTATTTCATATAATTCTTGCACCTCTTCAATAGGTTGCTCTTCCTCTTCCACAGCTTCCTCCGGATCTACAGGCTCGGTTTCGGGCTCTTGTGTAGTGGTTAAGGTTTCTTTGGGTTCCTGCTCTACCTCTTTCGCTTGATCATCCCCACAAGCTGCTATTACTAATACAAATGCTGCTAATAAAATCATAGATGTCCATTTCATATGTATGCCCTCATCCCTTCTCTCTACTTTTATTCTATCAAGGTTGCTATTCTCATAGTAGAGTATATATTTCACATTTCCCTAAATTTAGTCAAAAAAACAAATTATTTTAATAAGGAGATAGGAAGAAACATGGTGGAAACTGCTCTGACTTTAGAATACCCTAACAAATAAAGCCAAACTTTTAAGACTAATGTTGGAACTCTACAATTTAAAACTCGTCTGCATAGTTAGGAGGAAAACATATGAATATATTTTTAAATACCTTCGGCTTCTTGCTCTTCATAGTTACTGTACTTTTACTTCTTGTTTTTATTTTCAAACTAATTATTTTCTTTTTAAAAAAGAAAGACTTCCCCAAAAAACTACTCTCAATCATATTCATATGCATATGTGGTTTTATAGGAATATTTATGTATATTCAATATTTTTTTACGTTTGATACGATAAACAAACAGCATACGCAAAATGGTCCTGGTCCAATATTCTCCCCTACAGAAGAATATTCAGCCAACGCTTATTATGAACCTTATGGCGGAGCTGGTCCTAGTGGTGATGTCAATGTATGGATAGAAATAACACATACCAAGGATAATATTAGGAAAATCGTGTATTATGCAGACGCGAAAAGTCATTTTTCAATGAAATGGATAGATGAAAACACATTATCCATCGTTAACGAGGAGCTATTAACTCCAACATCAAACAGAAGTATAGAATTAAATATTGATGAAGAAATTTATCATGAAAATGGATTGGCTTGTCAAAGCTTGTTGATGAAAAATAGCTATGAAAAGTGCTATCAACATGAAAGGTAAGCTGGATAAGCATACTTGTTGTTTCGTTTTTCCTAATAAACTGTTAGGACTATCGTTAAATTTACAAAGCAAAGTTATAGAAATGTTACCAAAAGACGCTTTGAGAGCTTTTATCATTAATTTTTAACTTTATCATCACTTTTATAAAATAATACCTTTGGAGGGCTGTATGGAGAAAACAAGTTTATATGCATACATTAGTTTTACTGGTAAGGATGATGTTGACGATTTTCCTGTCGAAGTAGTAACAGAGATGTTAGGTGTACAGCCCACAACAATTTTGCGAATGGGTGAAAGAATAAATGATGTACGTACACGTTCATTTACATCGTGGCAATACGAATCTGAAACATTGGAGACACTTGATGTGGATGATGTTTTACTACCCATTTTTAATGTTTTTCAGGACAAAACAGATTCAATTAACCGTTTAAATGAAAAGTTGAATTTGAATGTACAGATTGAAATAGTGATAACAATGATAGATGGTTATACCCCAGGTTTGGTAATCTATCCTGAATTTAGTAGGTTTGCTTCTGCTATCAATGCTTTTATCGACATTGATATGTATGTATATCCTTTTAGGGAACCTGAGGAATAACAACTGATACTTAATGAATACGATATAAATTTCAAATCTCAATTTACTTTCTTGTTCCACAAACGGGTGCGTTGATCAAAGCTGGGATAAACGCTCTTTTTGTTGAATTTCTTATTGTAGAAAAGGGGCAGGTTAGTAAATATTCCAATAAGAACTTATTGATTAAAATGTGGATAAATTGTAAAATAAAAGTAATATAAATTAAGGAAAACACAATGAATGGGAGTATTAAGGATTATTTATTGATTAGAGAGCTGTCGGTTGGTGAAAGGCAGTCAATAAATTCCCCAACTCGCCCAGGAGTGGTAAGACTGATATTAAAGTCTTAACGGCTAACCTCGTAATAGGTTTTTGAGTGGATTTGTTTTAATTAAACAAATCAAAAAGAGTGGTACCACGTAGGTATAGCCTATCGTCTCTTATGGGATGATGGGCTTTTTTATATTTTTAAGGAGGGATGATAAGTGATAATAAAATATCCAAAAGCTTTACAAAAAGGGGATAAAATTGCTGTTACAGCAATTTCGAGTGGTGTAGAGAAACCATTACATATATTATTAGAGAAAGCAAAAAGTAACATTGAATCTCTAGGGTATAAAGTAGAATTAGCAAAAACGGTATGGAATGATGAGAAATCAAGAAGTGCAACAAAAGAAATAAGAGCAGAAGAATTTATGGAGCTATTAGCTGATCCGGCAATTAAAGCGATTATTCCACCATGGGGAGGACAATTTTCTTTAGAAATTCTTCCGTTGTTAGATTGGGAGAAAATCAAAAAACATACTCCCAAGTGGATATTAGGTTATTCGGATATAAGTACGATTAACTTTGTTTATACCACCATAACAGGTAATGCATCAGCACATGGCATAAACTTTGTGGAGATGTCCGCACCAACATTAGATGAAACGAGCAGTAGTTGGCATAATGTACTGACAGCGAATCATGGAGATATCATAAATCAAAAATCATCTTTTGAATTTCAATCCTCATGGGAGAAGGTATTTATGAATCCAGCAACAGGTTTTTATTTTGATACCAAAACAGAATGGAAAAGTATAAATACACATGAACATTTTTCTGGAAGATTCTTAGGAGGCGTTATTAATACAATACAAAATCTTCATGGAACACCATTCGATCAAGTGGAAGAATACTTAGATACGTATACAAAGGATTACGGCACAATCTGGTATCTTGAAAGCGTAGGAATGAGTGCAGCTGAAATATATCGTGCTTTGTGGCAGATGAAAATAAATGGATGGTTTAAAAATACTAATGGAGTGTTAATTGGCAGATCAAGTGGATATGCTCCAACAAAAGATTATGAACTAGAAGATGTTTTGATGGACATTTTTTATCATGATAATATTCCGTTTATTTATGATGTTGATATTGGACATTTGCCGCCACAAAATACATTAGTTAATGGTGCGCTCGCAAATGTATCATACAAAAATGGTATCGGAAAAATAACTATGCACTTTAAGTAGACTTTTTATAACTTAAGTGAGTTATAAGATATTTAAAGTTAACAAAACAATTAATGTTCTTATTAAACAAACAGGGGCTTTAGTAAAAAACAATATTAAAGTAAAATGAGCCAGGAGAAAATATCCTAGCTCATTTTTGTGTATTTTAAATCAACCTTTACCTTTAACAAAGCCAAAAAAAAGAGAATCGAGACAATTATCTCGATTCCCTTTTTTATATACTAATTATTTAGAAATAATATGGATTGGATGACCCATTACTACTTCTGCTGCTTCCATTGCAATTTCACCTAAAGTTGGGTGAGCATGAATAGTCATAGCGATATCTTCTACAGTCATACCAGCTTCAATTGCAAGACCAAGCTCAGCAATCATATCTGAAGCTCCTTGACCTACGATTTGAGCTCCAAGTAATAAGCCGTCCTCTTTGCGAGAAACAAGCTTCACAAAGCCTTCTGTAGCATTTAATGCAAGCGCACGTCCGTTAGCACCGAATGGGAACTTACCAGCCACTACATCATAGCCTTGCTCTTTTGCTTGTGCTTCAGATAAACCTACAGTAGCAAGCTCTGGATCTGTGAAACATACTGCTGGAATAGCTAAGTAATCTACTACAGATGATTGACCAGCAATTGCTTCTGCAGCAACTTTCCCCTCGTAAGAAGCTTTGTGTGCTAATTGAGGACCAGATACAACATCACCAATTGCATAAATGTTTGAAATGCTAGTGCGACATTGTTTGTCTACTTCTAGTAGTCCACGCTCAGCAAATTTGATGCCTAATTCCTCTAAGCCAATTTCATCCGTATTTGGACGACGACCTACAGTAACTAATACATAATCAGCTTCCACTGTTTTTTCTTCTCCGCCAGCTTCGTAAGTAACAGTAACTCCTGTTTCTGTTTCTTCCACGCCTTTAGCTGAAGCTTTCACTACTACTTCTACGCCTTTTTTCTTTAAGCCTTTTTTCACGATAGTAGTCATTTGTTTTTCGAAGCCAGCTAAGATATCATCTCCGCCTTCGATAATCGTTACTTGAGAGCCAAGGTTTGCGTAAGCAGAACCAAGCTCAGTGCCGATATATCCTCCGCCGATTACAACTAATTTCCCTGGAATTTCTTCAAGGTTTAGAGCACCAGTTGAGTTAATGACACGTTTTGTATATTTAAAAGTTGGAATTTCAACTGGACGAGATCCAGTTGCAATAATCGCGTTTTTAAATTTGTAAGTTTGAGCAGAAGTTTCATTCATTACACGAACAGTATTCGCATCTACAAAATAAGCTTCTCCACTAACAACCTCTACGTTATTACCTTTCAACAAGCCAGAAACTCCACTAGTTAATTTCTTTACAACACTTTCCTTGAAAGCTTGTGCTTTTGAGAAGTCAATTTTAACGTCAGTTGCTGTAATACCCATATCATCAGAATGCTTTGCATGTTCAAAACGGTGTCCAACAGAAATCAATGCTTTTGAAGGAATACACCCTACGTTTAAGCACACTCCACCAATGTGTTCTTTTTCTACTACTACAACCTTTTGTCCAGTTTGTGCTGCGCGAATCGCTGCAACATATCCTCCAGGACCTGAACCAATAACCAAAGTATCTGTTTCGATTGGGAAATCTCCTACTACCATTTTTTTACGCCTCCATTAATAATAATTCTGGACTGCCAAGTAATCGTTTTAAGTGATTCAACGCGTGTTGTGCAGTCGCTCCATCGATCATGCGATGATCAAAGCTCAATGATAATGCTAACACAGGAGCCGCTACAATTTCACTATTTTTTATTACAGGTTTCTCAGAAATTCGACCAATTCCAAGTATTGCTACTTCTGGGTGATTAATAACGGGTGTAAACCACTGTCCACCAGCTGATCCAATATTCGTGATAGAGCATGATGCACCCTTCATTTCAGCAGAAGATAATTTACCTTCTCTTGCTTTCGTAGCTAAGGAATTAATTTCGTCAGAGATTGAAAATACTGATTTACGATCTGCATGCTTAATTACTGGTACTAGTAATCCTTTATCCGTATCTGCTGCAATACCAATATTGAAATAATGCTTTTGAATAACCTCATTCGTCTCATCATCATATGATGTATTTAATTGTGGATATTCGCGAAGTGTGCTTACTAATGCCTTTACCACGTACGGTAAATATGTTAGTTTAATATTTTTCTCTGCAGCAATATCCTTGAATTTTTTACGATGAGCAACAAGCTCTGTCACATCGACTTCATCCATTAAGGTCACATGTGGGGCAGTATGCTTAGAGTGTACCATCGCTTTCGCAATTGCTTTACGCATAGGAGAAAGCTTTTCTCGCGTTTCTGGGAATTCTCCCTCAAAGGATACAGGAGCTTTTACTTTTTCCTCTGTTGCTGCTTCTTTAGTTTCTTCCACTTCTTTAGAAGCTGCTTCCGTAGAAGGTTGATCTCCAGATAAGAACGCTTCAATATCCTCTTTTAAGATACGTCCGTTTTTCCCTGTTCCAGAAACCTCCATAATGTCCACTTCGTTTTCACGGGCAAACTTTCGAACTGAAGGCATAGCGATTACTCTTGTATTACCCTTTGGAGCCTCTTTTACACTTTCGCTTTCCACCTTTTTAGATTCAGTAGGTGGGGCTTGATTTTTAGAAGCATCTACAGGTTCCTTCTCTAATTTTTGGCCATCCTCGAATGTTGATTGAACCTGCGCCTCTGTTTTTTCTTCTCCACTATGATCCCCTTTAAACTGAAGATCCTCATAACCAGGAGCATCAAGCTTTACAAGCACATCTCCTACAACTGCAACCGTTCCCTCTTCAACAAGCACATCTGTTACTTTACCTTTTACAGGAGAAGGAATTTCTACAACTGCTTTATCATTTTGTACTTCACATAAAATATCATCCTCTTGTACTTCATCGCCAGGCTTAACAAACCACTTAACGATTTCCCCCTCATGGATACCCTCTCCGATATCCGGTAAACGAAATTCAAATGACAAAGTCCTCACCCTTTCTATATCAAATAATCATTAGAACGTTAAAACTTTCTTCGCTGTTTCTACTATATCCTTAGAATTAGGTAGCCAAACAGTTTCTGCTTGTGAGAATGGATAAACAGTATCTGGAGCAGTTACTCGTAGCACAGGAGCCTCTAAGCTAAGGATAGCTCTTTCTGTAATTTCAGCTACTACGTTTGCTGCAATACCAGCTTGTTTTTGTGCTTCTTGCACAACAATCGCACGGTTTGTTTTTTCAACAGAGCTAATAATTGTTTCTATATCTAACGGCTGTACCGTACGTAAATCAATTACCTCTACAGAATGCCCTTCTTTCTCAAGCTCTTCTGCCGCCTTTAAGCTTTCGTGTACCATTGCGCCATATGCAATAATTGTTAGGTCGTTACCTTCACGTTTTACATCTGCTTTTCCAAGTGGAATTGTGTAAGACTCTTCAGGCACTTCTCCACGGAAAGAACGATATAATTTCATATGCTCTAAAAATACTACCGGGTCATTATCTCTGATAGATGCAATTAACAAACCTTTCGCATCATATGGAGTAGAAGGAATAACTACCTTTACCCCTGGAGTAGAGGTCATTAATAGCTCTAAGCTATCTGCATGCATTTCTGGTGTATGAACTCCGCCGCCAAAAGGTGAACGAATAGTTACTGGTGCATTAAATGCTCCACCTGAACGGAAACGCATACGCGCCAGCTGGCCGCTAATGGAATCCATTACTTCATAAACAAATCCAAAGAATTGAATTTCTGGAACCGGACGGAAGCCTTGTAACGCTAAACCTACAGCTAGTCCACCAATTCCTGACTCTGCTAGTGGTGTATCGAATACTCGGTCTTCACCGAATTCTTTTTGAAGTCCTTCTGTCGCACGGAAAACTCCACCATTATTTCCAACGTCTTCGCCGAAGACTAACACATTTTCATCATTTTTAAGCTCACTACGGAGAGCATCCGTAATTGCTTGAATCATCGTCATTTGTGCCATCGGTTACTTCGACTCCTTCTCTGTATAGTAAGCTAATTGCTCTTCTAGGTTATATGGATTTTCTTCATACATAATATTAATTAGGTCTGTTACTTTTTGTTTTGGTGCCGCATCTGCTTTTTTAATAGCATCTTTGATTTCTTCTTTTGCACGTTCGATTACTTCAGATTCCTTCTGTTCATTCCAAATACCTTTTGTTTCAAGATATTTACGGAAGCGAACAATCGGGTCTTTTTTCTCCCATGCAGAATCTGTTTCAGAAGTACGGTAACGAGTTGGGTCATCACCAGCCATTGTATGAGGGCCGTAACGGTAACATACTGTTTCAATTAAACTTGGACCTTCCCCATTAACAGCTCTTTCCCTAGCATCCTTAGTTGCAGCATATACAGCTAATGGATCCATTCCATCTACTAAGATACTTGGAATACCTGCCGCCACACCTTTTTGAGCGATTGTTTTTGCCGCAGTTTGCAGCTCTCTTGGAGTAGAAATTGCGTATTGGTTATTTTGTACAATAAATACTGCTGGCACACGGAAAGCACCTGCAAAGTTGATCCCTTCATAGAAATCACCTTGTGATGAACCACCATCACCTGTATAAGTAATTGCGATTGATTTTTTCCCGCGCTTTTGCATTCCTAATGCAACGCCTGCCGCTTGAATAAATTGGGCACCGATTATAATTTGTGGTGGGAATACGTTCACACCCTCAGGTATTTGGTTCCCCATGAAATGTCCACGAGAAAACAGGAATGCTTGCCATAATGGCAAACCATGCCAAACAATTTGTGGCACATCACGATAACCAGGCAAAATGAAATCCTCTTTTTCACAAGCGAAGTGAGAAGCTAACTGTGAAGCCTCCTGCCCTGCAGTTGGTGCATAGAAGCCCAAACGACCTTGACGGTTAAGAGAAATTGAACGTTGATCTAATATTCTTGTGTAGACCATACGAGTCATTAGTTCTACAAGATCTTCATCTGACAGATTAGGATCCGCCTCTTTGTTAATAATTTCCCCTTCTTCATTTAAAATCTGGAACATTTCAAATTTTTCTTCGATCTCTTGAAGCGTTTTCTTCGGATCGAACTGCAATGCCTTTTTGGATGCCATGTAGCAACTCTCCTTTTCTTCTGTATTAAAATATATTTACAAATAGAGTAATACAACACCTTTTCCATATCAGTATACTCAAGAATAAATCCACGGTCAATCATCTAGAATTCTAATATTTTTTTGTTAGAAAATTAGAAACACTTTGTACTGTTATAGTTCTTTTTTATCCCTGTACTATATCAGATGTATGAGATTAATAAAAAAAGCAGCACTAATAAAGTGCCACTATCTAGTCGTACTATTCAGATTGCAGTTCGGCAAAAGCTTCCTGTTTTACCTCATTTAAGGTGTTAGTTAGCTCATTAAATTGGTCAACAGTCTGTTGTACTAATTCATTTTGTTTATTTACTTGTGCTACTTGGTCTTGAATAATTCCTACGTTTGCATCTTCATTGATTAGCATGTTATATAACTCTTCTTGAAGACCTGCTAGATTGTTATATTCGACTATTAATGTCTCGTATGTTTCATAGCGTTTCGCTAATGCCTCTTGTACTTTTTTGACACTTTGTTTCTCTGGCTCGCTTTTTGCCTCGGAAATAACATCTTCTAAATCTTTGAGTTTAGCACTAGCCTCACTAATAGAAGACCTCTCTTTTTCTATAAGCGCTAGTCGTTCTTCTAAGAATTTTGCTGTATCCTCCACCTGAGCTGTCAATTCTTCTTTTTGGTCTTTGGTAAGCTCCATCATACTTTGGAAATTCGCTTGCTCTTTTATCTCTATTTCTGCCAGTTCAGCTTGCACTTCACGATAATCCGCTTCCGAATCATAGATATCGGACAGGATATTAGAAAGCTTTTGTTCGGTAGAATCACCAGAACATGCAGAAAGGAGTAAAAGCATACAAAACGGTACAACGTATTTAGTAAATTTCATTATGCAACCTCCTGTCTTCTTTTAAACTATAAAGCTTGCGAAAAGGAAATTCAACTGAACCATATACTCTTTTTGTTTAGCTTATGTTCATCTTTCGTTATAATAAAAATATGAAATGTGAAAGGACGATTTGAAATGATTTTAATGAAAGACATAATTAGAGACGGTCACCCAACTTTACGTAAAAAAACAGCCGAACTGACATTTCCATTGTCTGCGGAAGATATACAGCTAGCGAATGATCTATTAGCATATTTAAAAAATAGTCAAGATGAGGAACTTTCTAATAAGTATGATTTACGCCCTGGGATTGGAATTGCCGCTCCTCAGGTAAATAAAGAAAAAAGAATGTTCGCCCTACATCTAACTGATGAAAATGATGAAGAAGTGAGCTTCGTTGCTGTGAATCCAAAAATCATTAGTCATTCGGTTGAAAAAACATATATTTCATCAGGAGAGGGCTGCCTTTCAGTGGACGAAGTGATTGAGGGATACGTTCCACGATATGCAAGAATTACTGCAACCGGCTTTTATCCTGATGGCACTCCATTCAAAAAAAGATTAAAAGGATTACCTGCTATTGCCTTCCAGCATGAGCTAGATCATTTGAATGGAATTATGTTTTATGATCATATCAATCAAGATAATCCTTATGCAGAGATTCCAGATTCATTTCCATATGAAAGATCTTAAGGTCCCTTACAAAGGGTATAAAAAAATAAATGTAATGCCGTACCATGTGCCAAGTGTACATGGTATTTTTGTTGTCTCTTGAAAAAAAACAATAAAAAAAGCCGGTCGTAGTGACCAGCCTATACTTTCGCTAAAGTAATTTCTGCAAGCTTTGGCATGGCCGAAAGTGCACCAAGCTTCGTTGCGCATCTAGCACCCATCGAGTTTCCAAAGGAGATGTATTCTACCCATTGACTCTTACTTTGTGGAGCTCCCTCTTGCTGAATTCTCGTTAATATTCCAGCCATAAAAGCATCGCCTGCCCCAGTAGTATCTACTGCAGTAACTTTTTCTACCGGGATATGGAACATCTCACCATGAAGAATTGCATAGGTGCCTTCCGACCCTACCGTTAAAAGTATGATAGGAATATTGTATGGCTGCAGTGCAGCCAAGCCAGCCTCTCTACTACTAGTCTCGGTTAAAAAGAACAACTCTTCATCTGTCATTTTTAAAATATCGACCTTCTGCATGAAGGATAGAATCGTCTCTCTACAAAGCTCCTCGCTTTCCCATCTAAGAGGACGAACGTTCACGTCAAAGGATAAAAGACCACCATTCTGCTTTATTTCTTCTACTATGTTTCTTGTAGTCATTCTTGCTGTTGGGTGGAAAAGAGTTCCAGAACAAAAATGAAAAGCAGCGGCACGTTTGAAAGCCGTGCCATCGATAAGCTGATAGTCTACTTGAAGATTCGGTGTTTCATCTATATAAGTATGAAAAATTCGATCATTTTCGGGAGTCAAGTGAACGTAAACTCCACTAACTCGTTTTTCCGCTAGATATTGGCTGTAGAATAAGTCAACACCCTCGTTTATTAGTTCATCTCGAACAAACTCTGAGGTATTGTCTTCTCCAGTAATGGTAATAAAGGAAGAATTTCCTCCTAGCCTGGCAATTCCTGCTGCGACATTGACTGTCGCACCTCCTAAAAATTTCGTGAAATTCTTATTTTGGGAATCGTCTGCTATATAATCGACAAATGCGTCACCGTAAACAAGTATAAAATCTTTCTTCGAATCTAACATATGCTACTCCTTTAAATTAATCTTAACTTCTTCATCGCGTTAACTAAGCCGTCCTCGTCTACGGCATCGGTTACGAAATCTGCAATATCTCTTAATTCTTCTACGCAGTTCCCCATCGCTACACCTACTCCTGCATATGCAAGCATTTCCCTATCATTCAATCCATCTCCAAAGGCAATAGTATCTTCTCTACCTCTGCCAAGATACTTAAGAAGAATTTCTATCCCTACCGCCTTCGACATCCCTTGAGGCAATACGTCACAGGAATGCTTATGCCATCTAACAAAAGATAGCTCAGGAAACGTCTCTTCATATTCTTTTTGAGCTTGTGGATCGCAGAATATTAACGCCTGATGAATATCATTTGCTGCATAAAAATTTTCTCCATATCTTGGAAAATCTATTTTTAGCGTTGAAATGCTCTCTATAACATGTTCGTGGTCAGGGGTACTTGAAACCATTTCATGCATGTCCATATAAACAAGAGGCTGATTGCGATTGGTCGCATAATCAGTTAGTCTTTCAAGCGAATGCTTTTCAAGAATGCCTTTGTGAACTGTTTCACCTTGAAATTGAACAATTTGTCCATTATAGCATATATATGAATCTATCTTTAATTGTTCAAATATTTTTTTAGCTGTAAATGGAGCTCTCCCTGTGGCGATGACTACTTCATGTCCATTTTCTCGTGCCTTTTCGAATGCTTCTTGTACACCCTCAGGGACTTGTTTCTCATAATCTAAAATAGTTCCGTCTATATCAAAAATCAATATTTTTTTGACCATAAAATTAATACACCTCTTAAATTATTTGACTTTTCTGTTAAAAACCTTTACACATTTCTAAATTTTTTATATACTATTAAATAAGGAGTGGATTGCCATGTTGAAACGCCTGAAAAGGAAATGGTGGAGACGTCTCGGCGGAATACTCAGAAAAAAAACGATTGCGTAGATGGGTTGCCCTTCAAAATTTGGAGGGCTTTTCTTTATTTTAAAGAAGTACCATGATAAGATAAAGAGAATTGATTTATTTTGAACGTGAAAAAGGAGAGTATACACATGATTTTTAAAGTATTGTATCAAGAAAACGCTAATCAAGTTCCAGTTCGCGAAAACACTAAGAGCTTATATGTACAAGCAGAAACAGAGCGTGAAGTCCGTGCTATGTTGAAGGACCGCAAGTATAATATTGAATTCATCCAGCTGCTTGAAGGAAACCATTTAGAGTTTGAACAAGCAAGCCCAAACTTTAAGATTGAGAACGAATAATTTATGAAATTTGTAAAAAATGATCAGACAGCTGTTTTCGCGCTTGGCGGACTAGGTGAAATCGGCAAAAACACATATGGAGTACAATTTCAGGATGAAATCATATTAATTGATGCGGGGATTAAATTTCCCGAGGATGAATTACTTGGTATTGATTATGTTATTCCTGACTACACTTATCTAGTGAAAAATGTAGATAAAATTAAAGGTTTGTTTATTACCCATGGTCATGAGGACCATATTGGTGGTATACCTTACCTTCTAAAGCAGCTTAATATTCCCGTTTATGGAAGCAAGCTTGCATTAGGGTTGCTACGCAATAAATTAGAAGAGCATGGCTTATTGCGTCAGACAAAAATGCATGAAATTGAAGAAGAGGATGTAATTAAGTTCAGGAAGACAGCTGTAAGCTTCTTCAGAACCACACATAGTATTCCAGATGCATTTGGGATTGTCGTAAAGACCCCACCTGGAAATATTGTGCATACAGGAGACTTTAAATTTGATTTTACTCCTGTCGGCGAGCCAGCTAACTTGACGAAAATGGCTGAAATAGGTAAAGACGGTGTTCTGTGCTTACTATCAGATAGTACGAATGCAGAGGTTCCAAACTTTACTATGTCAGAAAGAAAAGTCGGGGAAAGTATGGATTCTATTTTCCGTAAAGTGAATGGAAGAATTATTTTCGCAACCTTTGCTTCAAATATTCATCGACTGCAGCAGGTAATTGATTCAGCAATTCACCACAACCGTAAAATTGCAGTATTTGGTCGCAGTATGGACAACAATATTACAATTGGTCGTGAGCTTGGTTATATTACCGCTCCAAAGGAAACATTTGTAGATACTAGCGCATTAAATAGATTGCCAGCAAATGAAGTATTAATCCTATGTACAGGAAGTCAAGGAGAGCCTATGGCTGCGTTATCTAGAATTGCGAATGGAACTCATCGTCAAATTCAAATTCAGCCTGGAGATACAGTTGTATTTTCTTCTTCTCCAATACCAGGAAATAGAGCAAGTGTAAACCGTACGATCAATTTACTATTCCGCGCTGGAGCAGATGTAATCCATGGCTCACTAAACAATGTCCACACATCTGGACATGGCTCTCAAGAAGAGCAAAAGCTTATGCTACGTTTAATGAAGCCAAAATTCTTCATGCCAATTCACGGGGAATATCGTATGTTAAAGCTCCACACTGAGTTAGCGGTGGATTGTGACGTACCAAAGGAAAATACCTTCATTATGGAAAATGGCGATGTGTTAGCGTTAAGTGCAAATGAAGCACAAGTAGCTGGACGTATCCCTTCTGGAGATATTTATATTGATGGAAGCGGTATAGGAGATATTGGGAATATCGTGCTTAGAGATCGCAGAATCCTTTCTGAAGAAGGCTTGGTTATTGTCGTGGTAAGTGCTGATATGGAAAAGAAACGAATTGTTTCTGGACCTGATATTATCTCTCGAGGCTTTGTTTATATGCGTGAATCTGGAACAATGATTAACGAGGCTCAGCAAATGCTTAATAAACATCTACGTTTTACAATTCAGGACAAGCAAAGCGAATGGTCTGAATTAAAAAATGAAATAATCGATGTCTTAAGTCCATATCTATACGAAAAAACAAAACGCCGTCCAATGATCCTACCAATAATCATGGAAGTATAATTAGAAAAGCACAAGCGCCTGTTCTGCCCCGACAAGCAAATGAGGAACTGCGAGGAGGCCACGCCTCAGCAAACATAGCTTTTTCACATTTAGTTTGGGGCATCGATAAGGTAACTAAAAAAACAAGCATAGGAGCTTCCCATGCTTCAGACTCTAGACAAAAGGGTTGGAAATCGAAACGATTTCCAACCCTTTTGCTATTATCACAGTTTACATTCTGGAAAAAGAGCTAATTCAGCTCTCGATTTTGTTTGTTTTACGCCATTTTTGGCGTTTTCCAGGTCCAGCTGGCCAACTTCTTAAGATTTAAGGCAGCAAAAGCTAGCATCGCCTGCATGGACAATTTTTGTTCGCGTTCATTGATTTTTCGTCATCATATCCATCAACTCATTCATTTTATAGGGTGCCCCGTTGATTGGAGCGAAGAACGGCGACTCCAGCGGGACAGCGCGAGCTGAAGACCCTGGACTGAGCGCAGCGAGGGAAGCGGCTGAAGCCGTGCCCGCGGAAAGCGTCCGTTCGTAGTGGAAATCAACTCTTCCTTGCGTTACTTCTATTTTAAAAGAAAAAAGACTGTAGGCAAACTCCAAAATTTCTGGAGTTTGTCTACAGTCTGAAGCATAGGAGCTTCCCATGCTTGTTTTTTTATTAAGCAAAAACCTTTTTCTCAAAACGGTTTATATCTTGATCTGCTCCAATAATGATGAGGATATCATTCATTTGAAGTACATCTTGAGCTTGTGGAGATATGATAAGATCACTGCCTCTTTTAACTGCAACGATGTTAATACCGTATTTTGCTCGGATATCTAGGTTAAGGATAGAATGACCTGCAAGTTTTTCGTTGACCCTTATTTCCATGATAGAATGTTCCTCTGATAGCTCCAAATAATCTAATACATTTTGAGATAAAATATTGTTAGCTAAACGAATGCCCATATCTCTTTCTGGATGTACTACCTGATCTGCACCAATTTTGCGGAGCACCTTTTCATGGTAATCATTCTGAGCCTTTACAGTAATTCTATTTACCCCTATCTCCTTTAGCATCAAGGTAGTTAATATACTAGACTGGATGTCATCTCCTATAGCGACAATCACATGCTCGAAGTTCCGTATTCCAAGTGATTTAAGTACTGCCTCATCCGTTGTATCTGCAATAACTGCTTGGGTAGCAATCGACGAAAACTCATCAACTCTTTCAGATACTTTATCAATAGCCATTACATCGGCACCTTGTTCGATTAACTCCTTCACAATACTTCCACCGAAGCGACCTAGTCCTATTACTACAAATTCTTTTTTCATATGTTCAACCCCCTAGTGCCCCACTGCCACTAGTTTACCATAAACAGTCTTTGCTAAGGTAAGTAATTATGTCATTTCATTTATGATTGTTACTAACTTTTGTTCAAGCAGCCTTAGGCCAACTTCCCCCGATTGACGATGTCGAAATAACCCCTTTTTATCAAATAGATAGAAGTTTGGTACAGTTTGAGTTCCTAACAATTTTGAATAAGAAGTGTCATGATCCAATAAAATCGGGTATGTCATTCCAAGTCTAGCAGCTTTTTCCTTAATCGCTCTTCTATCCGTATCAGTGCGTAACCTAGGCATATGCACTCCTACTATTTGAAATCTGTTCTCATATTTTTGCTTCAACTTTTCCACCCACTTTACCGTTCCCTCACATGATTGACAGCTTACTGACCAAATAAACACCAGTATCGGCTTTTGACCTATCAAATAATCCTTGTCAATACTGCCATTCAACCAGGCGGAGGTACTTGGAAAATCAGGGAGCCTCTCTCTTAGCTTCATGATTACCTCTCCTTTTCCCTTCATCCCCATTAGTATATGCTAGGGGAAATCTTGTGGATGTTTATTTGTTAAAAATGGGAAATATTTATTTCAACATTTTTAAAAAAAGTTGTTAAAGTAAACTTAAAGTTGTGTTAAAATAAACTTTGTTTTAGTAGAAATTGCTCTTTAACATACGAAAAGGACGTAATGTGGATGCAAATAGGGAAAAAAATAAAACAGTTACGCCTAAAAAAGGGCTTAACTCAAGAAGAATTAGGAGAAAGAACTGATTTAAGTAAGGGATTCATATCTCAGCTAGAACGGGATATCAATTCTCCTTCAATTGAAACTCTTTTTTCCATACTAAACGTGTTAGGTTCCAAACCAAAGGATTTCTTTGATGACGATGTATTAGATGAAAAAATCGTATACAAAAAAAGTGAGCAAACAGTTTATGAGGATGAGGAAAGAAAATTTAAACTAAACTGGTTAATCTCAAAATCAAATGAAAATGAAATGGAGCCTGTTCTTATCAATTTTGGAAAGGGCGGGCAATTTAAGGAATTCGAACCCTCCTTATCACAAACCTTTATATACGTATTAAAAGGTCGTGTCGAACTGACATTAGGGAAAAAGAGGCACTTAGCTTCTGCAGGAGAATCCATCTATTTCGAAGCCTCCGATCAGCATTTGTTGAAAAATGCAACTGATGGCATTTCCGAGGTTATTTATGTTGTTACTAATTCTTATTTATAAATGGAGGGCTAATTATGTCAGAGACACCTATTATTCGTTTTGAAAATGTGACAAAGTACTACGATCAAGATGTTACTGTTTTAAATGAAGTTAACTTTGAACTGGAAAGAGGAAAATTTTATACCCTTCTAGGACCTTCTGGATGTGGAAAAACGACAATTCTTCGATTGATCGCCGGATTTATGCAACCATCAAGCGGGAATATCTATTTTAACGGTAAAAAGATTAATAATATTCCTGCAAATGAACGACAGGTAAATACGGTGTTTCAAGACTATGCTCTCTTCCCACACTTAAACGTGTTTGACAATGTAGCATTTGGTCTGCGAATTAAAAAATTACCTAAAAAAGAAATAGAAGAAAAAGTATTAGAAGCTTTAAAATTTGTTAACTTAACTGGTTACCAAAACAGAGAGATCTCTGAAATGTCAGGTGGCCAACGTCAGCGTGTTGCGATTGCACGGGCTATTGTAAATGACCCAGAAATTATCTTGTTAGACGAACCTTTATCAGCGCTTGATTTAAAGCTTCGTTCTGAAATGCAATATGAGCTTCGCGAGCTGCAGCAGCGTTTAGGAAAAACCTTTATCTTTGTAACGCATGACCAAGAGGAAGCTCTTGCCATGTCCGATGAAATTTTCGTGCTAAATGCAGGTAATATTGAACAAAGTGGAACTCCTATGGATATTTACGATGAGCCTATCAATCGTTTTGTTGCAGATTTCATTGGAGAATCTAATATTGTTTCTGGAATAATGGTTGCAGATTTCCGTGTACAAATCGGAGAAAAAGAGTTTGAGTGTGTGGACCAAGGGTTAAATCCAAACGAAAAAGTAGATATCGTTATTCGTCCGGAGGATTTAGAAATAACTGCTGTGGAAAATGGAAAAATGAAGGTTCGAGTGGATACACAATTATTTAGAGGAGTTCATTACGAGCTATCTACGTATGATGAGGAAGGCAATGAATGGCTAGTCCATTCAACGAAAAAGGCAGCTGTAGGTGAAATGATTGGTCTCGACTTTGATCCAGAAGCAATTCATGTTATGCGCTTGAACGAAACTGAGGAAGAATTCGACAAGCGACTTGAATCTTACGGAGAAGACAGCTATGCAGACTAAACAAAAAAAGCTATTATTTATTCCCTACTATGCTTGGATAGTAGTCTTTGTAATTGCACCAATCGCCTTAATTGCCTATTACTCTTTTCTTGATTTAAATGGAGACTTTACTCTAGATAACTATAAAAATTTCTTTACTTCGGTATATTTTAAGCTAACACTTAGTTCATTCTGGTATGCATTTTTAATCACCCTTTTCTCGTTATTGGTTGCTTATCCTACTGCATATTTACTTACAAAAACTAAGCATAAGCAACTGTGGCTATTGTTAATCATCATCCCTTCGTGGATTAACCTATTATTAAAAACCTATGCTTTTATAGGGATTTTCGGTTTATATGGTCCAATCAACGCATTTTTAAGCGTCTTTGGTATTAGCGAGCAGCAAATACTGTTTACGGACTTTAGCTTTATCTTTGTATCTGTTTATATCTTCATTCCATTTATGATTTTGCCAATCTTTAACTCGCTAGATAAGCTTAACCCTTCGCTTATAGATGCTAGTAGAGACTTAGGTGCATCAAGCTGGACAACCTTTTCAAAGGTAATTGTTCCACTTACGATTAACGGTGTAAAAGCAGGTATACAAGCTGTATTTATCCCGTCTTTATCTTTATTTATGATTACACGACTAATAGCGGGAAACAAAGTAATTACCTTAGGGACTGCCATTGAACAGCAGTTCCTAGTTACACAAAACTGGGGAATGGGTTCTACCATTGCCGTCTTCTTAATCATCTTTATGGTTATTGTAATGGTGATTACAGGACAACGAGAGAAAGGGGTAGTTCCAAATGGGAAAAACTAGTCTTTCCGCTAAGATTTACTTAGCAATCGTATTTATTGTTTTATATACCCCAATCTTTTATTTGATCTTTTATTCATTTAACAGTGGCGGAGGGATGAATGATTTTGAATCCTTTACTCTAGAGCATTATGCTGCTGTTTTTTCTGACACGCGTTTAATTATGATTTTAATTAATACAGTAATTGTTGCTCTATTGTCTGCTCTAATATCTACTGTTATTGGTGTATTAGGAGCTCTAGGAATCGTCTATATGCGAAACAAATCCTTACGAAATTCTATTTTATCTTTAAATAACGTATTGATCGTGAGCCCGGACGTAGTAATTGGAGCCTCTTTCCTAATCCTATTTACCATGATAGGAGTGAAGCTTGGCTTTGCCTCTGTTTTAATTTCTCATATTGCCTTTAGTATTCCAATTGTTGTTTTAATGGTATTACCGAAGCTGCAAGAAATGAACAGCTCGCTCATTGACGCTGCGGCGGATTTAGGTGCAACTAGAAGGGACATTTTTACACGAGTAATCGTCCCGTTCATTAAACCAGGAATTTTCGCTGGATTTTTCTTAGCACTTACTTATTCATTAGATGACTTCGCTGTAACTTTCTTTGTAACAGGTAACGGGTTCTCTACACTGTCTGTAGAAATCTATTCGATGGCAAGAGCAGGAATTACACTAACTATCAATGCTCTATCTGGAATTATTTTTGTCGTAACATTAGTTTTAGTAGTGGGCTATTACTTTATTAGCCAACGCGGGAAAAACCCTGTAGGAATGGGGGTAAGAAAATGAAGGATATATTAAATGCCGGTATCGCAATCGTTGTCGCTTGTATTCTTTTATTTGCAGCTAATGAATATTTGGGAACGAGCTCAGGTAAAGGAAGCAGTGATACAGTTACCATCTTTAACTGGGGAGAATACATTGATCCAGATCTAATTAGTCAGTTTGAGGAAGAAACGGGATATCGTGTGGTCTATGAAACGTTTGATTCGAACGAAGCAATGATGACAAAGATTGAACAAGGCGGAACCTCTTACGATATTTCAATTCCTTCTGAATATGCAATTGAAAAGATGAAAGAAAATGACTTATTGCTACCGATTGATCATTCTCTTTTACCAAACCTGAAAAATATCGACCCTTATTTCTTAGATTTGTCCTTCGATCATAAAAATGAATATTCAGTTCCTTATTTTTGGGGTACTGTAGGAATTGTTTACAATCCAAATTTACTGGATGGCCAAACCTTTGAAAGCTGGGATTCTCTTTGGGACCCTGATTTAAAGGGGAAAGTACTGCTAGTGGATGGTGCTCGTGAGGTAATTGGAATGGGGTTAAATAGTTTAGGTTATTCCCTTAACTCAACAGACGAGGGTGAGCTAAACGAAGCCTTGTTAAAATTAAACAAACTTACACCAAATGTAAAAGCGATTATTGGTGATGAGGTTACTCAACTTATGATTAATGAAGAAGCCGCTGTAGCCCTAACATGGTCCGGACAAGCTGCCGACATGATGTGGGAGAATGAAGAGCTAGACTTCTCAGTGCCTGAAGAGGGCTCCAATCTATGGTTCGATAATATGGTCATTCCAAAAACAGCTGCCAATGTAGAAGGAGCACATGCCTTCATCAATTTTATGTTAGACCCAGAGGTTGCTGCACAAAATGCAGACTATGTGGGATATTCTACTCCGAATGCAGCTGCTATGGAATTACTGGATGAAGAAGTTGTTACGGATGAGCGCTTCTATCCACTTGAGGAAGCACGAGAAAACCTTGAAGTATATAACAATCTTGGCTTAGAAATGCTTGGAGTATATAATGAGCTATTTCTTAAATTTAAAATGGGTTCCATCTAACAAACTGTGGTTGAGCTTTTAGCTCAATCGCAGTTTGTTTCTTTTACTTTTAAACCATTAATCTATTTTTTTATTTTTTCGTGGCACGAAAGTATTTATTCTAATGTAAATATGGTATTATCTTTAAATGTAAGATTCTTTCCGTGGTTAGGAATGTCTCTGCTGTAAGAAAGTTAGCTTGACGAAAGGACAGCTATGGGATTAGGAACCATCGAAAATAACATGATAGCCCTACTACCTCTAAAAGCTATTCGTTTTAATGACTTCAATAAAATAAATTTGTATTTAAATAGATTGTAGGAAGCAGGAATGTAAATGAACGCAAAATCAAATCAATTTGCTCTTTATATATTAATGTTTAATATGTTTATAGCGATGGCAGGAATTGGATTAGTTATACCAGTTATGCCCTCCTATTTAGAAACCTTTGGAGTTGGAGGAACAGCATTAGGATTTATCATTGCTTGTTTTGCTTTAGGACAATTTATCTTCTCTCCTTTAGCAGGTGACCTATCAGATAAAATGGGTCGTAAAAAGCTAATTATGATTGGTCTTACTATTTTTTGCTTATCACAGCTCTGGTTTGGTATTGCAACAGATGAATGGATGCTATACGTGGCACGCTTTTTAAGTGGTATTGGTGGCGCCTTTTTAGTACCAGCTACGATGGCATTTGTAGCCGATATTACTAGTATTGAGGAACGTGGAAAAGGTATGGGACTCTTAGGTGCCTCTATGTCCCTTGGTTTTATGATAGGACCTGCTATGGGCGGTTTCCTTGCGGGAGTCAGCTTATCCTTCCCGTTTTATATCGCTTCATTAGCTGCTGTACTTTCAGCCATCCTATCGTTCTTTGTCTTACCTGACGTGAAAAATCCAGTTGTACCGCCTGTAACATTGAAGAAACAAAATAATATCGTGTCCCAAATGAAACAATCCGTTCACACACCATACTTTGTGATGCTAATCATTATCTTTGTTTTCTCTTTTGGTATTGCTAATTTTCAATCTACCTTCTCCATGTACGTTGACCATAAATATGACTATACACCTCAGCGTATTGCTGTCATATTAACGGTTGGTGGTTTTGTTGGAGTAATTATCCAAACCTTTGTCATCGATAAGTTATTTAAGCGTTTCGGAGAAATGAACATAATACTTGTTAATTTGCTAGTAGCAGCCTTCTCCCTACTACTTTTCTTCTTAGTCGATAACTTTTGGCTGATCCTTACGGTTGCCACTATCTTTTCTACTGCCACTACGCTTATTCGTCCAGCTGTTAATACTGCTGTTTCAAAGCTTGCTGGGGATGGTCAAGGCTTTGCCGCTGGAATGAACAATGCCTATATGAGTCTAGGGAATATGATAGGACCAGCACTTGCTGGGACACTTCTTGATATTAATTTAAATATCCCATTTGTCGTAGGAACCGTCATTTTATGTCTAGCTTGGATCATTATGATGGTTTGGATTAAAAAGAAACAACCTGTACTTTAATAGAAAGGGGTGTCCCATAAGTAAAAAACTTATGGGATACCCCTTCCTTCTTTTACAGATATCCGCTATGCAGCACTGCTCCTGTGGTGGTCGCAAAGGGTCCGTCTCAAAAATTACTTTTCAGACGGACCCTTTTTTGATAGAAAAAAACAAATGTTGCCTGTTTAATTTTCATCATCTTATATGGTATGGTTAATTATTAGAGTTAGAAAGGAGAATTACATGTTAGATGTAAGCGAAAGTAAATTATCTCAATATGTTGTACATCATGTAAGCGATGGACTAGTGTTAAGTGACATAGCTTCCTCCAATCCTGAGGTAATGCTTGAGGCCGCGTTCACTCAACTAGCCTTTAACAAAATAGATACTGATCAGCAATACCAGTTTTTTCATGAAACAGAGATTGGTTTGAACGAAATATTTACATATGTAAATGCTATATTCTTCTCGAACGATAATTTCTTGGAGCAGTCGAAGCACATAGCCACTCATCTACATAGCGTATCTCAGCATCCAAACATTAAAAGTGGCGAACTCTTTATTGGTTTATTTGAGAATTGTTTTTGGCATAATGAGGTAACAAAGATACTGACAATCGTTAAAATCGAGGACCGAGATATGTATCTAGATGTCACTAGTGAAGAAGACAATTTGATTATCAGTGGTGTAGATGGCATTAATGTAAAGAAAGCAAATAATACAGCAGTCATCGTGGATATGGGATCCGATAAAGCACCAGCTGTCTTTATTAAAACAAAAAGGAAGGAAGATGTAGTTTACTGGCAGGAGCGTTTCTTAAAGCTAAGGGTAGCCGATGAGCAGTTTCATAAAACGAACCTTGCCCTTACGGAATGTAAAAAATATATTTTAAAGGAAGAAAGCTTTACTAATACGGAAAAGCTAGGATATCTAAATAAAACCCTAGACTACTTTAGAAATGAAGAAGAGTTTGAGGTCGATAATTATGTGGAAACAGTTTTTGATAAACCAGATTCTGTTCAAAAGGACATAATTGTCAACTCGGTAAAACCTTACGAAACAATTATTTCTGAAAGTGCTATAGCAAAGGCTGAAAAAAGCTATAAACGAAAAATTAAGCTAGACGATAACATTGAAATACAAGTAAATGTACAAAATATTGAGCAAGTAGATCAACTAATAGAGCTTGGATTTGATGAAGAAACGAATCGCAAATATTATAAAATCTATTTTCAAGAAGAAGCTTAAACAAGACGACTGGGAAAATCTTTCCCCATGAAAAACAGGTAGAGAACGATGACGTTCTCTACCTTTTTTTGTTTATCTCTTTTTCTTCCCTTTAATAAGCTGCTCCATATTCGTAGAGATAGTTTGTTCTACTGGTTTTTCTACTCGTCTTCGTCTAAACGGAGAAAGTAGTAATCCAAATCCAAATCGACGAATGGTAATATCAAGGAAAAATAGGAGCATCGCCAAGAGAATAAGGGCTTGCTGGATAGATTGCTTTTCAGAGCTTTTAAAGCTCATCTCTCTAAAAGCTTCTGTTTCAGAGGTAAGTACTTTTCCCCCTGTATTATTGGCTATTTGTTCTAATAACTGCGTATTAGGCTTCTGAACCTTATATTCTTCACTGTAAGGAATAGATATCCCAGTCTGGTAGACAGAATCCTGTTCATTGGAAATGCGGAAAAATACTAAACCAGGCTCACTATCTACTGTTACTCTCGATTTCCCTGGAGATAGTGGCTCAGAATTAACGGATAGCTCTTCCCCTCTTTCATTTACCGCAGCTATTTCGATAAAAGAGGATTTACCAGTAGGATCTGTCACTGTATAGCTTCCATCACTAGCCTTCTGTATGGTAAATGGTACCTCGCTATAGGATGGCAGTAATCGAGAAACCGCAGTGTTCCAAAAATCTCCCCAATTTTCCCACCTTGCCAGATCTCCACTCCATTCTCCCGTTGAATCAGAGGTGAATGCAATGGTTCTACCTAAACCGTACATCCATTCAGCGAGCACCGGATCATCTTTCTCGCTTTCAGCTATTACGGTTGCCGTCTGCTTTGCAGTAGTGGCAATATATGCATTCATTTGAGGCACACCTGCTGTAAAGAGACTAGTCCAGGAAGGTTCCCCATAAATAATTGGATAGAATGGATTGTCTTCGATATATGTTCTAGAAATCATGGCCGTTTCTGTAGCCATTATTGCTGGAATAGTAGATTCATCCGCTACATCGTAAAATGTTCCAGAACCCCATTCGGCTATACTTTGTAACAGCCCTTTATCTGCATCCTGACCTACGGCTACGGTAGAGACTGTAATATTATGTTCTCCGGCACCTTCTAAAAGTTCAGCATAATTGCTATTAGAAGCAGATTGTCCATCTGTAAGAAGAATAATATGTTTTCGTTGAAGCTTTAACGACGCCAAATTCTCAACTGCTAACGCCAAGCTAGAGTAAATTTCTGTCCCGCCTCCAACGCCTACAGAGAGAATCGTATTCACGGCTTCCTCCTTATCCTCCAAAGTCGCCGTTTCAATAATCTCCCATGGTCGATCATCAAAAGCGATGAAGCCCAGCGTATCTCCATCTCTTAGTAGTTCAACGGAGCGAGCTGCTGCTTCCTTCGCATATTCCATTTTTGATCCCATCATACTTCCTGATCTATCCATGACTATCACTAATCCTAGAGAAGGTAATTGTTCCTTCCCCTTTACTTCCATTTCAACAGGTAGGAGCTTTTCTATAGGTGTTTTGAAATAACCACCTAGTCCGTAGCTTTTATTTCCCCCTACCATCATAAAGCCTACACCAAAGTTTTTCACAGCCTGCTCTATGACCGTCATCTTCTCTTCTCCTACCACATGTCCAGGGACATTATCAAAGATAATTGCATCGTAGGATAAATAACTCGATAGATCAAAGGGTAATGCGGTAGCATCAATAACATCTGTCGCGATTGCCTGTTGGTCTACTACGGAGGCAATATTAGAGCGCGCTTGCTCATGATTAACAATTAATAGCCTTGGAGAGCTTTCCACGTTCGTTACACTTGTCAGCTTATTATTTTCTAAAAGTCCATCTCCCTTTACAATGACTTGTGCGTCATATTTGAGAAGTCCTTCTCCTTTAGAGGCGTTTCGGAACGTATACGTGTTTGTTCCTTGCTCTATAGTGATTGGTTCTCGAAACAATAGCTGATCGTTTTGATAGAGTAGTAGTTCACCTTCTGTGTTTTGAGTAGCTTCAAGCGTTACATTGAGCTGCTGCTGTTCTCCCTCAAATGCAACAGGAGGAGTTTCAAAGGCAGTCACCGCAACATCCTCCGAGGCAAGTCTCTCAATTGGCACGACATCTATACTAATATTACCTCCAGCTATTTTGATAAGCTCATCATTAACAGAGCCAAGTGTTTCATTGCCATCAGAAAACAGTACTATTCTAGTTGCTAGGTTGGAATCAACAATCCCTGTTGCTAGCTGTAGAGCACGTGCTAAATCTGTATTCCCTGGATCCTTCATAGAAGAAAATACAGGAAGATTTACCTTGCCGTCTGTTAAGGAAATTTCAGATTGAAAGTCTTCTGCAAAAGTATAAACACCCACGAGATGAGTATCTTTTCTTTCTGCAAGACTCTTTTCTATCCAACTTACAATTTCCTGTTCCGTTCCTTGAACAGAGGCTGATTTGTCTACTAGAAAGATAATCTGCTCTTCTTTCACGGGCAGAAGCAAATATAAATTAGTAAGACCTAATATAAGGCACATAATTGCCAAAACACGTAAGACAAAAACGGTTTTTCCTTCTTTTCGAAGTGATTTCCTTTCCTTCTGCCAAGTCCAGAAAAGGTAAAGAAATATAGGAATTAGTAATAAAAAGTATAGTGGTTGGTCAACTCGTAAATCCACGTCTTCTTTGCACCTCCCACTCTATAACAAATAAGATAAGCAGAACAATGAGTAGATAAGGGACAAATGACCGTTCCTCAAATGCTTTTTGACTTTCTGCTTGGGCCCCTCCTATAGAATAGGTAGACCCCTTTGCAATTATTTTTTCTTTCTGTGAAATAGCAACAGCAAAGCTTCTTTCTTCTCCGTTAGATCTTAGCACATATAGACCAGGTTTTTTAGGTGCTACAAACGCTCCTCCATTTAAGATGGAGTATTCATATGAATCATCCATCGTATAAATTTCCCATTCATCTGATCCACCAAGAGAAAGAGGTCTGCGCTCATTAGGAGAAAATGTTCCTAAATATGTATTTCCATTAGAAAGCTGTTCTTTTACACTCCACATAAATAATGGGAAGGATGGACTTAGTGGCCAGTCTGTCATTTGAATATCAGCTAAAACGATAATGTCCCCTCGCGGTGACAGCTGAATAAAGGGATCTTCTCCAATAGCTGCAATAGTCGTATAGCCTTCAATTGCAGGGTAGACACTATCCACATAAATATCACTCAAATCAGCAAAGGAAAAAAGTGGATGGTCACTCATGGATATTGATCCACTTGCTTTCTTAGCAGTTTCATCATTTCTTCCAATAAACAAAGAAGGATTTTTCAGCTGATCAATGGAGCTATACTGATTGGTTACTAGTACACCTTCACTATTCATCATACTTATTTGCTCAGTAGGAACTGTGCTTACATTAATATCTAAGGATTGGAAGGCTGTACGGACTAATGAATGCATGCTGCCGTCCACATACACAGAAGACAATTGCTCAGACATATAAATCGTTACCTCATCATCTACCTTGTACTGATCTCCACTATCTATTTTTGCTTTTAAATAAGCTGAATCTTCCATGCTTTCAAAGGAAAGTGTAGTTGCTTCGTTTGGTTCGATAGTTATCTTTTCCTTTTTTATCTCTTTTTCATGATTGGTAATAGTAAGCGTTGTAGTTTGTTCTTTACTAGACTGGTTTTCAATCTGTATCAATGCTGCAATGCCATTATTCGTCTTTGTTGCGCCAAATCGCTTTATAGATAGATTGGTTACTTCTTGTTCCAATCCTTTGATATTCCAAGCCACATTGTCATACTGCAAAGGGAGTGATTGTTTATCTAGCTGGTCTGTAAACACATAAACAGAGGTAGCTTTTTGTTGAAAGAATGATTGAGCGAAGTCCAAAGACTTTGGCATATTCTCTTCCTCGTATGTTATCTGAAGTTTTTCGATTTCCCCTTGAATCTCATGTATATTCGTACTTTGACGCACGACCACTTTTGGTTGGTTGCCTGTGGTAATCAGGGTAAATGGTTTTCCAGATAGCTGTTCACTTAGTGCCATCATTTCTTTCTTGTGCTTCTCAAGAAGACTCTCTCCATTCACAGTCGTTTCCATTGTAGCAGAGGTATCCACTAGGAATATGACCTGCTCTCCCGCAAGTGCCTCTGTCTTCCAAAATGGTTGAAGAAGCGCAAATACTAGCAAGAGCATCGCCAGCATTTGTAAATAAAGCAAGGCATTTTTTTGGAGATGCTTCAAATAGGGAGATGCCTTTGTTTCCTTCATAATTTCCTCCCAGAAGAGAGTAGAGGAAACGGCCTGCTTCTTATATTTTTTTCTAAAGAAGTAATATAATAAAACCGCTAATGGAAAAATAAGTGTCCATAAAAACGGTAATTGACTAAATCCCAAATTTGTTCACCTCATTGTACCCAATTTGCTCGCAACAGCTGGTGGAAAATAACATGAGAGACTCCATCATGTGCATTTACCTTTTGGAGTCTTGCCCCGTACTTTCTACATAATAGCTCTAGCCCTTTTTGATGATTTGTCATTTCTTTTTCATAGTTTTCTATTACTCTAGGAGACATGGATATATTTAATTGTTGAGCTGTTTCTACATCCTCTAATTGGATATCCCCAGAAAAATTAGGAGCGAGCTCTTCATTCGTAACAACCTGAAGAATCCTAATATCTCCTGCAAATTTTGGGAGCTTTTTCAATAGTTTTTCCCAGTATTCTAGCTTTTCTAGGCAGTCTGATACAATAAATAGAACGGTACTATCCTTTGGCAAGTGAGTTGGTGCAGATAGCGCAAAGTGTTGAGTAGACGATGGTTCTTCTAGGTCTGACACATACTTAGTGAAGGCCTTGCGATAAGTTGCTCCTTTTCTTCTGAAGGGATGAACCTTTTCCTCCGAAACAGCCGAAAAAGAGAGCCGATCATCTTTTTGTAATACCAATATACCTAAGGAAATGACCAATTGTTTAGCAAAGTTCCATTTCACAGCATCTCCCATGGATTTTGTACAATCTAATAAAATATGGACTCTCATCTCTTGCTCATCTAGAAACCGTTTAATGAAATATTTATCTGTCCTTGCATAGACATTCCAGTCAATTTGCCGAACATCATCCCCAGGTGTGTATTCTCGAAAATCAGAAAAGTCTAAGGAGGCACCGAAGCGTTGTGAGCGATGGGAGCCTTTATGTTGCCCACGTAGCTTAGATTTAGTTGCAATTGATAGACGACTCAGCTTCCCAGCCCAATCTCTTGGTACTACGTATTCGTTACTCATACCGCTTGACCTTGTTTTATAGTTTGTAGAATAACCTCGATCATCTCGTCAGCAGTTTTCCCCTCTGCTTCCCCTTCGTAATTTAACAATAGTCGATGTCTTAGTACTGGTTTCGCAACAGTCTTAATATCTGCAATTGAAACATGATATCTACCTGCAACTAGAGCTCTAGCCTTTGCAAGCTTAATAAGACTTTGCAAGCCTCGAGGCCCACTACCATATTGTATATATTGTTTGATGTCATCAACACTTGAAGAATTAGGATGAGTAGCAGTAATAATATCAACTGCGTACTCCAGCATGTCATCTGCTATTAATACCTCTTTGACCATTTGCTGCGCTTTAATCAGCTCTTGCGCGTTCATTATTTTCTGT